>JAVBSD010000017.1:0-3035 GCA_031547325.1 Victivallaceae bacterium
GTTGAATCTGCTTGTTGACGGTAGCGGGAACCGTCCGGTCCGGGTGTTGGGAATAGAATTCCATGACGTCGGCCAGAGGCAGGTTGCGCTCTGGCGTTTTCCAGCCCTTGGCGAAATTGACATGGGCGGCGATCACCTCGGGAGCCGGCGCCTGGATGATCGGCAGATACGCTTCGGCCTTCTTGATGGCTTCGGCTTTATTGGCGGTCTGCAGACTGACCGTCTTGCGCCGTCCTTCGACCTGGTAACGATAGAAATAGATCTTCCCGGGTCCTTTGGCAAAAATCGACCCGACGCTCAACCGCAATGCTTTGTTAGCCACAGACTTCCTCCTGTTGTTTCAGTATCGTCTGTAGCTAAAAATAAATTTTTAAAGGCAAAAAGAAACCCCCGAGTGGTACTCAATGGTACTTCTCAGGGGCATTTCGGGCGTAAAATTGGTACACCCGTCGGGATTCGAACCCAAGACCTTCTACTCCGGAGGCAGACGCTCTATCCAGCTGAGCTACGGGTGCACCTGAATGCAAACCTTAATATAGCGCCCTTTGAGGCTTTTGCAATTCACCGGAGACGCTTTTTTTGAGAATTTTATACCAAATCACTCCAAGTCCAGCCGCATCGGCGTAAAACGAATCCCGTTGACACAACATTCGCCGTCAGTCGCCGCAAAGCCCAGTCGCCGGTAAACCGGCACCGCGAAGGGCGAAGCATAAACCGTCACCGCATCCAGCACGGGACGAACCCGGCGCATCAACCCGATCATCCGCCGGAACAACTCTCCCCCGATCCCCCTGCCCTGATATTCCAAAGCGACAAAAAAAAGCGAAATATGTTCGAAATCACGGCATTCAATCACCCCCGCCAACGTATCCCCGGCCCACGCCAGCAGCATGACGCAGTTGCCCGCCTGCCGTTCGGCAATCGCACCGGGGTAGACGTACTGGGCGAATTCACGCCGCCCCGCCTCGCCGTAATCCGGCGCAACCTGCCCGGCGAACACCGCCGCAACCAACTCCGCCGCCGCAACTTCGTCGCCAGGACGGCAGGCTCGAATCATGATATCGGATTTCATGCGGAAATATATCCCCGGAATTCGCATTTTTCCAGAAGCCGTGTATAGTTCCAATTATGGACCGGAACGTTCTTTACTTCTGGGAAGAAAACGGCGAGCCGAAATCGGGGCGCGACGACCAACTCCTCGCCGCTTGGGTCCGCGCCCGCGTCAACTGCCGTACCCCGGTCCGCTCCGACGGCGAAGAGTTCACGCGTCCCCTGATCGAAGTTCCCGGCTTCGCCGCCGCCGCCGATCATGTCGCCCGGAAACGCCGGGACCTCCTGAACGCAACCCGCCAGCAAACGAAACCCTACGGCATAACCATCGCGATCTTTTTCTGCGTCGGAGCGGCGCTGCTGACCGCATTTTGGTATTTCCGGGCGCCCTTCGCGCTGGCCAGCTGGCCGCTCCTCATATGGATCATACCTTTGTGGGCAGTGTCCGCGTTCCTGCTTCCGGGCGGAAAAGAGTTCACCATCAGCCGCTGTCCGATCTGCTTTCTGCCGCCGCTCAATTGCCTGGCGGCAATGACGCAATGCTTCCGCCAGGCGCGGCAATTACCGCCGGGGTGGCGAAGGGTTCACCGGATCGCGACGGTGGTTTTCTGGCTCATCCTTTACGGCGGCACTTTCGCACTATTTTTCGCTCCGGCCAACGCGGCGACCGGGGTTGCGGTGCTGCTGCTGATCGGAATCATGCTGGCCGCGATGATACTCACCTACCTCCCCGTCTGGCATCGGGCCGGTTCCGAGTATGCGCGTTTCCGGGCGGCGGCCGAAGCCGATCCGCTGCCGCCGCCGCGCGGCCGGCGCAGCTTTTTCGCCCGGCTGACCGGCGCCAACCTGCCGCCGGCGTACCGCCGTTATCAACGGCAACAAGACCGACAGTTGCAGCTCATCGCAATGTTGTTTCTGCCGCTGCTGGCCGCGTTCCTCATCGGCGTCGTGGGGCCGGCCTGGCTGGCCGAGCGCGTTTACTCCGGCTATCAGTTGCGCGGCTTGCGCGACGCGGGCCTCATCGTCGATTCGCAGCCGTACCGGCCGGAATTGTTTCCCCGGCTGTCGTCCGTGGTCAAAGCAGAACAATTTCTGGTGAGCAAGGTGGCCCGGTATCCGTTGTTCAGCGTCGCCCCCGCCCTGGCCGACGAGCTCGCCGCGTACCGCGCCGAAGCCGCCCGGGAACTCCAACTCGGCCGGGAGCTGCTCGCGGCTCCGCCCCCGGAGCCGCCGGTGACTTCCGATTCGGATAACAGCCTGTACGAACTCCTGAGGTGGCACGGACGGGCGGGCGGCGTCGGCGGGAGCCGGGAAAACGCGCTGGATTCCATCGCATTCGCGGAATGGATCGAGGCGCATACGTTGTTCCAATACACCCAGGGAACGTACCTGAGCATTCTCCACAACGGCCTCGAATTCTTTACCGACGCCGAATTGGCCGGCCTGGCCGCCAGGTGGCGGCTCCGGGAAACCCGCATGGCGGAAAAAATAACCCGGGACGAACTTTTGTGGGCCCGGGAAGCCCTTCGCGACGCCCCGCCCATCTGCCGGACCCGCGGCAACCGGATCATCGCCGCCACCGGATCATCGCCGCCACCGCCGCCAACTGCCGAACCGGCGTCCGGGAGATGTGGCGGCTCTCCGAAGCCGATTTGTCAAAACCGTTGACCGGCCGCCCGGACGTTCAGTTCATCCCCACGGTCAAAAACATTGCCGAATGGTACAGCCACAGCCTCGCCGGCGCCCGCCTCGGAGAATGCATGATCGCCTTGGAGCGCTACCGCCGGCAATACGGCGAATTCCCGGAAAGGCTGGCGGCGCTGACGCCGGAGTTCCTGCCGGAAACGCCGCGCGATCCCTGGGACGGGGAGCCCCTGCGCTACTTCCTCGGCGAGTACACCGTAACGGCCGGCCACCTCAACGCCGACGGGACCGTCACCGAATCCGAGGCGGCCGTGAACGGCTGGAAAGTGTACAGCGCCGGA
>JAVBSD010000286.1:0-4878 GCA_031547325.1 Victivallaceae bacterium
CGCAGTTCGACGCCTGGCGCGATCTGGCGCTGGAGCTGGGCTTCAAGCTGGTGGCTTCGGGGCCCCTGGTGCGCAGCAGCTATCATGCCGGGGAACTTTACGCCGGCCGGTGATCCTCATCCCGCCGGGCGGCATGCCGCAGGCGCGGCGGAAGCTGCGGCTGAAGCTGTGAATCGAGGAGTAGCCGGTCAGCTCGGCGATTTCGCCGATCGGGATGTCGGTATAGCATAACAGTTCCCGGGCGCGTTCCAGGCGGCACTGCCGCAGCCAGGCGTCGGGCGACAGGCCGAAGAGCTGTTTGAAGCGGGTGCGGAAATGGCTGGCGGCGAAGCCGAACCTGGCCGCCGCCCGGCGGATTTCCAGCGCCGGATCGGCCATGCGGTCGCGCAGCCATGCCGCGGCTTCCTCCAGCCGGGCGTCGCGGTCGGAGCGCTCCTCCAGGCCGCGGCGGATTGCGGCGAACAACTCCAGCATTTTGCCGGAGACCCCCGCCGGGTAATGGCGGGCGGCGTGAAATTCCCGGCAGATATCGCGGAAGCCGCGCAGAATCGCCAGTTGGTTGCCGGCGAGCGGCAGCACGCCCCGCCATCCGGAGATGACCGGCGCCGGGCAGGGCGGATGCAGCCGGCCGCGCCACTCCCCGAAGTCGTCGGTGCCGGCGTGGACAAGGCCGTCCCAGTGGCTGCGTTCCGGATCGTAGACCAGGTCGAAGTGCAGATAAAGGCAATGCATTTCCCGGCTTTCGCCGCGCATCGCGTGCGGCGTATCCGGCGGCACCCAGAACAGCGTCCCCGGCGTCACCTGGTATTCGCGGTCGTCGAGGCTGAAGACGCCGTCGCCCGAATCGACGTAGACCGCGAGGTAATCCAGCAGCCGGCGGCGGCCGAGATTCCATGGCGGCCGGATGTCGTCGCCGGCCTGGCGCACGAAAGGCGACAGCGTCGCCAGCCACTCCGCAGTGACCGGATCGGGCAGCTTGGCCGGTTTGACGGTGAGCGGCACAGCCCGTCAGACTCCGGCCGCGCCGATCATCGCGAAGTAGTTTTCGGTCGGAACGTAGGGCGGGATGCTGTTGCCGGAGCCGAGGGCGTAGCCGCCCCGGCCGGCGGTGCGTTCCAGCATGGCCAATGCCCGTTTGCGGACTTCATCCGGAGTTGCGCGGCACAGGAAATCGACGTCGAGGCCGCCCAGGAGGGCGATGCGCCGGTGGTGCGCTTCGTAGGCTTCCTCGACCGGCTGAATCTTATCCTCGAAAGAATGTTTGGCGTCGAAGCCGATGTCGTCGACGATGTCGTCCATCAGCAGCTCCAGGTTGCCGCAGCTGTGCAGCAGCGCCGGGCGGCCGGCGCGGTGGATTTCGGCGACGATTTTGCGGTGCCACGGCACGACCAGGCGGCGCATCGAATCCGGGTCGAGCATCGGCTGGGAGTTGAAGCCCCAGTCGTCGTTGACCATGCAGGCGCCGACCTCGGGAAATTCCAGGACCCGGCCGTAGTATTCCAGCAGGATTTCGCCGATGCGGTCGGCGACGTCTTTCACCAGTTCGGGGTCGTCGAGCAGCGTCAGGCACAGGTTTTCGTAGCCCATCAGGCAGATCAGATTTTCCAGCACGCCGCAGGGGCCGGCGGGAATCAGCTTCATGCCGGCGGGAATTTCCGGCCGGACGCGCTTGAACCAGCCGAAGTCGAAGCAGCGGTCGACCTGCGGCCAGGGGTAGGCGTCGAATTCTTCGCGCGAGGTGATGGTCGCGGTGGCGTTCAGCGAATAGCTCGCGGCGGACTCCGCCTGGCGGTGGCTGAAAAACCCGCCAGAGAGCACGGTGGAATAGTCGTAGCCGGCGGTGGCGAAGGCCTTCAACAGCATGGTGTTGACCTCGGGCGACTCCGCTCCCAGGGCGCGGTAGACCGCGTCGTTCATATAAAATTCGTACAGGGTGGGGCGGTCGGGTGCTTCGCGATGGACCACTTTGAGGAACTGTTCGAAATCAGGTTTGCGCATATTTTTTTTCTCCGTTTGCTTTAGTATACACCGTTTGGGCGGAAAAGCTGTGTCCGGGACAATTATTTTTTTAACCGCAGCGCCGATTGTGCCGAATCGTTCTTTGCCGGAGGCGCCGTTTCGGAAGCGGTTTGCGGGAACGGAGGAGAAAATATCGTCTTCCAGGTTTGCAATTACGCCTCCGGCGGTGTATTTTTTGTTTCCTTATTCATGTAAAACTCAAAACGAGGCATTATTCCATGTATCTGATTCCCGAACCGCGCGATCTGCAGCTTCGGACCGGTTCTTTCGACCCGGTCGATGTCGAATACTTCCACCTCGCCGCCGATGCGGCGCCGGGACTGCTCGAAGCCGTCGTCACTCTGGCCGGGGAGTGGGAGGCGCGGTATTTCCGCCGCCCGCGTTTCCGGCGCGATCCGGCGAAGCGCGCCCGTGAAGTTTCCTTCGTCCGCCGCGCGGTCCGTTCCGAATGCGGTCCCGAGGGGTACGAACTCACGATCACCCCGAACTGCAACGAGGCGGCGGCGGACAGCGAAGCCGGTTTGTTCTATGCCGTCCAGACCCTGCGTCAGTTGGTGCGCTCCTGCGGCAATCCGCTGCCCTGCCTGGAGATCGCCGACGCTCCGGAGCTCAGCCGCCGCGGCTTCTACCATGACGTCACCCGCGGGCGGGTGCCGACCCTGGCAACGTTGAAGTTTTTGGCCGACAAGCTCGCCTATTACAAGCTCAACGAACTGCAGCTTTACGTCGAACACACCTTCGCCTTTGCCGGCGAGTCCGACATGTGGGCCGGCGCCGACCCGTTGACCGCCGAGGAAATCCTCGAACTCGACGCTTATTGCCGGAGCCGCCACATCGACCTGGTGCCGTCGCTGTCGACTTTCGGCCACTTCTACATGGGTTTGCGCAGCAGCCGCAAAGAGCATCTCAACGAACTGGATATGAAGGCTTCGGAGCTGCCCTATTCGTTCATGGCGCGCATGGCGCACTACACGCTCAACCCCGGCGACCCGGATTCCTTCGCTCTGGTCAAGCGGATGCTCGGTGAATTCATTCCGCTGTTCAGCAGTAAATTTTTCAACATCTGCTGCGACGAAACCTTCGATCTCGGCAAGGGCAAGAGCCGCGCCGAAGCCGAAAAGGCCGGCGTCACCCGCATCTACTGCGATTTCCTCAAAAAGATCATCGCCGAAGTCAACACCTACGGCAAGCGGGCGATGTTCTGGGGCGACATCATCCTCGAACATCCCGAACTGGTGCGCGAACTGCCCGAGGGGACCATCGTGTTCGACTGGAACTACTCCCCTGAGTTCGACGGCTCCAGCACCGCCAAGTTCGCCGCCAACGGCGCGCAGTTCTACGTCTGTCCCGGCACCGGCGTCTGGAACAATCTGGCTCCCGACATCGCCGCGGCCTCCGAAAACATCCGGCGCGCCGCCAACTATGCCGTCCGGTATGGCGCGATCGGGTTGCTGAATACCAACTGGGGGGATTTCGGCAACGTCAACATGATCGGCCAGGCGTTGCACGGCCTCGCTTTCGGCGGCAACGTCTCCTGGAATTCCAAAGCTTCCGACCAGGCGCGTTTTGACCGGGCCTATTCCAGTCTGGAGCTCGGCTGTCCCGACACGGCGTTCGTCGACGCCTGGCGCGAGGCGGCTCCGCAGGGCTGCACCAACTGGGGCTGCATTCAACTGATGATCGATCCGGGCGTCGAAAAGAGCGACGAGGAGCGGCGTGAGCTGTGGCTCGACCGTACCGCCGACCAGTATCTGGCCGGCGCCGAAGTTTTTGCCGAGGCCAGGCGGGTTATGACCCGGGCGGCGGGGGCGGCGCGTCCGCTTGCAGCGTGTGCGATTGCCGACGTGATTCTCGGGATGCGTGGTCAGGAGCTGCTTCACCGTGCGGCGGCTGTTCTTGCCGGGCGCGCGGATGGCGCCTGGCTGGTTGCCGATGCCTGGCGCAGTTTCGAAAGTGATTTCACCAGGAACTGGCATGCGGACAGCAAGCCTTCGGAGTATTTCCGGTTGCGGATGCAGTTCCTCAAGCTCGGCGAGACGCTGGACGCGCTCGGCGCCGAAAAATAAAAAAATAAAAAATAGTCGGCCGCCGCGCAGCAAGGCCAGGGTCCAGGGGGGGCCCACGTGGCGCGGTCCAGCCGCGTAGGCTGGTCGCCTGTCTAAACAGGCGAAATAGTAGAGACGCCCGGCCGGGAGGCCGGGCGGAGCCGCCCGGTCGGCGATGGTGGAGTGCGAGGGGCGAAGCCCAAAGCACGGAACATGGAGCCGGGCCGGCCGCGGCATCAGCCGCGAATCAATCTCCGCAAAGACAGTCGGGAAAGATCAAAAAACTGGTTTTGCGGGTACGAACGGATGTGGACGGAAACGAACAAATCCGAACGGATACAAGAAAACGTATTTCGCACAAGCGCGTTTTTTTTTGCCAGAATAGACGTACTTCGCACAAGCGCGTTTATTTTGCGCGAATAGACGTATTTTCGCACAAGCGCGTTTATTTTGCACGAATAGACGTACTTCGCACAAGCGCGTTTATTGTGCACGAATAGACGTATTTCGCACCAGCGCGTTTATTTTGCACGAATAGACGTATTTTCGCACAAGTACGTTTTTTGCCGAAACTGCCAAATTGACGCTTTTTAAACGCGCCCGATGGCGCGGCCGGCCCGGCTCCATGTTCCGTACTTGGGGCTAACGCCCCTCGTACTCCACCATCGCCGACCGGGCGGCTCCGCCCGGCCTCCCGGCCGGGCTTCCTTACAGTTTCGCCTGTTGAGACAGGCGACCAGCTTACGCAGCTGGACCGCGCCAGGTGGGACCCACCTGGACCCTGGCCTTGCTGCGCGGCGGCCGACTATTTTTT
>JAVBSD010000032.1:0-3047 GCA_031547325.1 Victivallaceae bacterium
TACAAAACCAAAAGCAGCGCCCCGATCTTCCTGGGAATCATCGGCTTCGTCCTTGGCATTCCGGCGATTCTGTGTGTGACCGTGTGCGCCGCGGCGACGGCGGCGGCGACCAGCAGCGTTCCCTGGACGCTGATCTGTTTCATCGTGACCTGGCTCGCCGCGCTGGTGCTGTCGTTTTTCAGCAAGTCGTCGGCCTCCTCGCTGGTCGGCGCCCTGATTATCGTATGCGCGGTCGCGATGTTGCTGATGAGCCTGATCAGCTTTTCGCTGATGGGACTGGCCGCCGCCATCTGCTACGCCATCGGCGGGGTGATTGCGATCGGCAACGCCAAGCTGCCGGCCTAATCGCGGCACCCCCTCCTCCCGGGCCGCAAGGCCCGGGACGGGTCCATCCTCAACAAGATGCTGCGTTTCATTTACTTGTGCGGTGAGCCGCTCGCCACATTCAACCTGATGCTCGGGCTGGGGCTGCTGTCCATCGTCGCCGGCACGCTGGCCCAGATCAGGCTCCGCTCATTGAAGGGCGCCGCTGAAACCGGACTTCTGGCGGCCATTCCGGTGAGCGCCGGAATCGGGGTCGTCCTGGCCGCCGTGGCGGATTATCTCTTCCGCGGCCTGCGGCACGGCTGGCATTGGCCGGAGGAGATCGGATTCGTCTATTTCGGCTGGCTTGCCGGCTGCATCGCGGCTTTCGGGCTGCATTCGGCGATCACCGGAATACGTTGGAAATTTCTGCTCGATTTTTTTCTGCCGCTCTTTGCGCTGGCCCAGTCGTTCGGCCGCATCGGATGTTTTCTGGGGGGGTGCTGTTTCGGGCGCCCCGCGGAATGGTTCGGGCTGGTTTATCCGCCGGGTTCGATTCCCGACGCCGTCTACGGCCAAACCCCGCTGTTTCCGGTACAATTACTCGAGGCGCTGTACCTGGCGGTCGTTTTCATCATCCTGTGGCGGCGCGTGCCCTTCCGGTTTCGCGGCGGCGCCTACCTGCTGCTGGCGGCGATTGGCCGTTTCGGCTGCGAATATCTGCGCGGTGATTTCCGGGGCAGCATCGGGACGGTCGAGGTGTTTTCGCCGGCCCAATGCCTCGGGTTCGGCTGCGCCCTCCTCGGCGCATTCCTGCTCTGGCGCGGCGGCCGCCGAAATGCTGAAGACGCCGTCTACCGCGACCGCCGCGACCTGACGCCTCCCCGGGAGAGGTGATTTTCAATAGCTTCATTCATGGATTCGGTAAAATCGTTCATGGTCAAAACTCTCCGCGCGGTTATATTATATAGTATACAAACCAAACGGGAAGGGACGCTGTCATGAAACTGGATCATTGCATTGCCGACATGGCCGGGGCGATTCTGCCGGCGGAGGAGCGTCCGACGATCCGGACCGCCCGGATCGGCTGGGGCAAAGCGGCCGCCCGCGGCGCCTCCATCGGCGGACAGAAGCTGAACATCGGCGGCCGCTCCTTCTCCTCCGGCTGGGGCGACCACGCGCAGAGTATGCTGGTGCTGCGGCTGCTGGAAACCGCGACGGCCTTCGAGGCGTGGGTCGGCGTCCAGGCCGGAAGAATTTATGACAGCGAAGCGTGTTTCGTCGTCGAGGACGGCGAGGGGCGCGAACTGGGGCGTTCGCCGGGCCTGCGGATGGGCGATCCGGCTTTTCTGCTGCAAGTGGCGCTGCCCGGCGTCACCACCGTGGTGCTGCGTTCGCTCGACATGGCGTTTCCGGAGGACTTCGCCGGGACGCCGCCGGCGGCCAACCTCAACTGGTGCGAACCGGCGGTGACGCTGGCCTCCGGGCGCAAGCTCACCCAGGCGGATTTCGTTCCTTTCGAAACCTCTCCGGCGGCCCGTTTCGACTACGACGGCCGTCCGGTTTCCTTTGCCAGGCGCGAAGTCTCCAAGCTGCGGGAAGAGGCCGACCGCACCGTGTGGCGGGCCGACGAAACCACCGCCGACGGCTTGCTGACCCTGCGCAAAACCGTGACCGTTTACCATGACTTCCCGGTGATCGAATGGCTGCCCGAGCTGCTCAACACCGGCGACCGCCCGAGCGGCGTCGTCGGCAACTTCCGGACGCTGGCGCTGACTCTGGAACTCCCCGACCGGTCCAGCGAATACCTGCCCAATCCCTACCCGGCGAATTCCCGTTATCCGGTGCGCGACGTCGCGTTGCGCCGCACCCTCGGCAGCAAGAATCTGCAGAGCGACTTCACCGCCGAAACCGTCGTGCTGCGGCCGCGCTATCCGCAGGATTTCCTGCGCCTCGACACCGACGAGGGGCGCTCCTCGGCGACCTGGCTGCCCTTTTTCGGCCTGGATGTGAATGAGAATTCGGGGCTCAACATCGGCGTCGGCTGGAGCGGCGCGTGGTACGCCGAATTCCGCCACCACGACGACTTCCTGACGGTCGAGGCGGGGATGCCCGCCACTAATTTCCGGGTGCTGCCGGGGGAAACCCTGCGCCAGGTATCGCTTTTCATTCACCACCGCGACGGCATGAGCGTCGAGGACGGGCAGAACCAGTTGCGCCGGTTCCTGCTGAAATACCATTCGCCGCACCGCGCCGACGGTTCATTGGTGCGCACGCCGATGCCTTTGTGCTCGTGGGGCGGGCTGCCGTCGCAGGAAATGTTCGAAGTCATCGGCTTCAAGGAAAAATACGACATGCCCTTCGACACCTACTGGGTCGACGCCGGCTGGTTCGGGCAGGACCGCGAGGTCACTCCGACCGAATACGACGCCAGCGACTGGGCGCGCACGGTCGGCGACTGGCGGGTCAACCGGGTGCCGCATCCGCGGGGTTTGCGGCCGGTGACCGACGCGGCGCGCGCCGCCGGGATGAAGTTCCTGCTGTGGGTGGAGATCGAGCGGGTCATGCCGAATACTCCGGTGGCGCACGAGCATCCCGAATGGATGCTGACCACGCCCGCCGACACCGGCAACCTGCTGCTCAACCTCGGCGACGAAGCCGCCTGCGACTGGGCCATCAGCGTGGTCGACCGGCTGGTGGCGGAAGAAGGGATCGATCATTACCGCCAGGATTTCAACTTCAAC
>JAVBSD010000466.1:0-6871 GCA_031547325.1 Victivallaceae bacterium
AACGCGTGCGCCGCCAGCATGGACAACGCCCGGCTGAGCGGATGGCAGGTCCCCCAGGACATGCTCCCGACGTGCCCTTCCCGGGGGCCGTACCAGGCGATCCGGTAGGGATAATGCTTCTCCTGCTGCTCCAGCATGGCCGAAGCGACATAGACGACCGACCGGCGCCGCAGCTGCCGCAGCTCCTCGAATTCCGGAAGCTCCCGCTGAAACAATTCCAGCTCGACCCATAAAAAGGGCGACCACTTCCAGGAATTCTTCCCGACCAGCTCCTTCAGCTTGTCGCCCTCCTCCAGAACCGGCTCGATGAAACTCCGGTCGCCGGTCAGCAGAAAAAGGTTGACGCCCGCCTTGAGCAGAAATTCGCCCGGCAGATCGCGGGGTTCGCGGTAGACGATCGACTGCTTTTTGTCATTCAGTTTATATTGATAAAAACGGATGTTCCGGTTTTCCGGGTCCTGCGCGTACCCCCAGGCCCTTTTCGCCGACTCCAGAAACAATTCCGCGCCCGGCGCATCCCCCGCCTGGCGGAGCGCGACCGCCAGCATCGAAGCGCAGGCGGCGTATTCCAGCGAACTCGCGCGGGTCGCCAGCGACAGGTAATACGGCTGATGGTCCGCGGAGGGCAGATATTCCGCCGGCTGGGGATGGCGGCCGGCTTCGATCCAGGTGCCGACGCCGCCGTCCGGCTGCTGCCCCTTGCGCAAATGCTCCAGCCCCCAGCGGGCTTCGTCCAGAATATCCGGAACGCCGTTGCCGCTCTCCGGAATGTTCAACTGCCCGTCGGCGAACTTCTCCGGCCGCAGCAGCCAGGCCGCGGTGAGGTTGACGACGATCGACAGATGCTGCGGCCGGCGGTCGAAGTCGGCCGCGTCATGCCAGCCGCCGGAAACGGAAATTTTTTCCGTCCAGTCTCCGCAATTCAGCCGGATCAACTGGAAGTGATCGACCCCGATGCTGTTGCCTTTGCCGTCGAAAAAGCCGAAATCCCGCCGGACCCCGGACGCCGCCGCCGGATAATGCCCGATCTCCGGAGGAAACGTGCCGCGGAACACCGCGCCGTGACACGCCCCGGTCTGCCACGGCGAATACACCGGCTCCGCCGGGCGCTCCGCGTCACAGCGCTTGAGAAACAGCCCGCGGGCATGACAGTAAAACGCCTCCGAGGCGCTTCTGTCGTCGATCGCAAAGGTTTCGCTCCGCCCGATTCCCGCCACCCGGAGATAGTAACTGCCCGGCACGCCGTACCCGGAAAAATCCAGCTCGGCGGTCTCCTCGCCGGTGAACGGCATCCCGTCGGCATTGGTCGGATCGGCCACACGCGGCGTCACCGGGCCGCTGAAAACGACCCCGCCCGTCGCCGCGTCGCAAAGGTCGAAGGTCTTTCCGGCGTGACGCGCCATCGGCAGCGGCCCGGCGGAACCGAGCCAGCTTCCGAGATAGGCGAATTTGCGCCCCGCCCGCGGCATGTAGCCGACCTGGTTGATCTTGAAGAGCGCGGAGATGTCTTCGTCGCCCTTCCGCTCCAGAACCGCCTCGTCGCCGAACGGCAGCGTGATCGTGTAACGCCCCGGCGGCAGCGGCTCGGCGAACTCCAGAAAAAGATAATGGGCGACGTCGGCGTTGCGGGTCAATTTTTCCCCGCCGTCCCGGTTCGGGAAGCGGGCCTGTCCGGTCGGATTGAGCCAGTAACCGCTCCGCGCGATAGTCTTCAAAGCGCCCTCCCCGTCGCGGACCTCGATCCGGCCGGCCTCCTGCAGCGCATGCGCCGCCTGCGGACGGTATTGGGCGATCAGATTCGCTCCGTTATAATTGTAGCGCGCCGATTTCGCCCAATCCGGCAGCTTGTCGAAGCCCGGATCGAGCTGCGGCGAACCCTCCGTTTCCGTGAAACGCTGCCGCAAAAAACCGGAGTAATCCCCGGTCAGCGCGATATGGCACTCGTCCAGCAACGCGACCGTCCATTCGCCCCGGGGCCCGTCCTCGCCGAATGCGGCCAGGCACGCCAGAAAACACCCAAAAATCCACCGGAACCATTTCATTTTTTCCCTCCGAACCGCCCCCACAGGGAGTCAATCAACGGATAATAACAGAACCGGAACCCCCACTCCGCCGCCACGAAACCGCCCGGCAGCCAGGCCAGCGCGACCCAGGGGACCATCAGCTTTTTTCCGAACCGGGCATAACGCACGATTTTCAGATAATCCAGCCTCGCCCCGGCATCGGGAAAGAGCAGCCGGAACGCCTCGGCCCGATCCCGCCGGGAAAAGGATTTGCGCTTGAAAAACGCGAAGAAAATATTCAGAAAATCGGCGAAAAATGTGGCGTACCGCCTCCGCAGCTCCGGCGGAAATTCATTTTCCAGAAAAAAACGGAACAGCGATCCGGTATTCAGCGCCTCGTCGCGGATGCCCTGCGGCGTCGGCCGGGTCGTAACCGACCCCGGCCGCTTGCGGTAACAGTAATAAGAGTAATGCAAGGCGGCGATCCGATCGGCGCGGAAAAAGACCCTGGGCGTCCACTCCGTGTCCTGGTGGCGGCGACCGGGAATTTGAAAAAGTTCCTTTTCCAGCAGAAATTCCCGCGAATAGACCCGCATCCAGGTCGCCTGCTCGATCGCCTCCGGACGGAGAATCCGCGACAACAGCTCGACGCCCGAAAAAATCCGCCCCTCCGGCGCCCCGTCGGAAATGCCCTCCCTCCTGGCAACCGCTCCGCCGCCGCCGTCATAGTACACTGTGGCGTCCAGCATCAGCATGTCGACGTCGCCGGTCTCGCCCAGCTTGCCGGCCACGGTTTCCAGCGCGCCATCCTCCAGCCAGTCGTCGCCGTCGAGAAACACCAGGTAACGGCCCCGCGTCTCGCGGGTGCCGTAGTTGCGCGACACCGACGCCGAACCGCTCCGCGGCAACGGCGCGATCGTGAACCGCGAATCGCCCGCCACCGCCGCCTCCGCAGCCCCGAGCGTCCCGTCGGCGGATTCCTCGCAGACGATCAGCGCCTCGAAATCGGCGAAAGACTGGCGCTTCAGCGACTGAACGGCGTCGCCGATGTATCGGGCGACATCGCAGGCCGGAATGACGATGGAAAAGAACGGCGGATTCATTTCCGGTTCAACTTCTCCCGGTATTCGATCAGAGGATAGTAAACCCCGCGGAAAAACCATTTCATCGGCCATTCCACGCCATGTTTCCAGGCCAGCAGCAAAAGCGGCGTCGGCAGCCGCTTGCGCCGGGGCGCAAACCGGACCAGCTCCTTGAAACGCGCCCCCTGCCGGTCGAAAATCGCCATGAACGCCGCCCGCCGGTCTTTCTCCGGATATTTGTCGTCGTACATCGGCAGAAAGAAATACCAGAAGAACACCGACAGCCAGTTCGACGCCCAGGTCCGCGCGACAGCCTCCGGAAATTCATGTTCGAAATAAAAGTCGGCCAGAGCGTTCAACACCACCGCCATATCGTGGATGGACTTGGGTCCCGGCGTGGTGGTAATCGAACCCGGCCGCTTGCGGTAGGTGACGTAGGGATAATCGAGAACCGCCAGTCGCTGGACAAAAAACCATACCTTCGGCATCCACTCGTTGTCTTCATGCCGCACCCCAGGCAGTTGGAACAATTCCTTCTCCAGCAAAAACTGCCGCCGGTAGACCCCCAGCCAAACCGAAACCAGCGGCAGCCGACCCGCCGCGCCGATCGCCGCAAGCGCCTCGCAGCCGGTCATGATCCGGCCTTCGAACTCCCGCGACAGGTTGCACCACTTCCGGTTGAAACGCCGGTTGCCGGCGGAGTCCTCAAAATATTCGTTGCCGGATACCGAAAGCAAATCGGGGTAGTCATAACGCTCCAACGCTTCGCGGAACCTCTCCAGAGAATCCGCGGCCATCCAGTCGTCGCCGTCGAGAAACACCACATAACGGGCGCGCGCATTGCGGATTCCGTAATTGCGCGAATTGGACGCCGACCCCGAAAGCGGCAGCGGAATCACCTGGAACCGCTCGTCGCCCGCGGTTTCGGCCCGGCACAACTCCAACGTGCCGTCCGTCGACTCCTCGACCATGATGAGGGCCTCGAAATCACCGCAGGTCTGGCTGCGGATGGAATCGAGCATCTCCTTGGCGTACTTGCCGACATTGCACGCCGGCACGACGACGGCAAACAGCGGAATAGGTTTCGTTTCGGTCATTTGAACACCCGTCCCCATTTCCTGGAGATTTTCGATTTACAGGCCACATAATGCCGCAGCAGCCGGCAGAGCCCCCGGTTCGACCGCCGCAAGGCAAACGGCGGCGGTTCCGGCAACTCCCACCCCTGGGCGGCGCAGAACTCGACGATGTCGAGATAACGGTCGAAATGAGGAAACGACGACGCCGTCCAGCCGACCCACGGCTTCGGATGGCAGACGAAATGGATGAAAAGCCGCTCCGGATCCTTGTCCAGGCGGTATTCCCGCGAAACCCGGGGCGCCTCCGGCCACAGGCAAAGCAGACTGTTGAGCACCGATTCGTCGAGCTGGTGATAATAACGCAGCGTCCGGTCGACCACGCCGACATTCTTCTCCGGCAGCAGCCGCACCATCTGGTCGCGCCACTTCTCGATCAGGGACAAATGCGAGCGGTGGACGCTCAGCAGGCAGTCCGAACACGCCCGCGAAGTCGCCGGGGGCGCGTCCCCGCCGACATCCAGCCGCCAGCCGTCCACCACCGCGGCCGGAATGCGCCGGCCGTCTTCACCGAACAGATGCCCGCCGAAAGCCAGCGTGTTCTCGGCCTCCCCGCGCATCCGAATGTGGATTTCATCCGGCGACTCGGGAATCAGGTTCGCGGAATTGTCGCCGAGAAAAAAGGCGTCGCTGTCGACCCAGGTGACATACTCGGTTTCCGCCAGCAGCATGGCGTCGGGCTTGTGACAGGCCAGCGACCGGGCCGGAGGCGGTATCGACTTGACGACGACATCCCCCATCTGTTCCAGCAGCGCCGCGATCTCCCGGTCGTAATTCACGCCGAGCACGACGACCGGCTCGTCCATCCGGTTTTTGCGCATGGACGCGATCAGCAGGTAGACCCCCCACAGGTAATTCCGGTCCCCGGCCGTCGCCACGGTATTGTTCCTCATATCGAAGGAGCCTCCACTAATGGTTGACGCCGACGCCTTTTCCAATCGGCGCGCAGAAATCCAATCACCGCGAAAATAATGATCAGCTGGGCAAAATTGACCGGCTGCTTCAACACCCATTCCAGAGCGGATTGCAGATAGACCCCGCTGAGCCCTCCGACCAGGCCGGCCGGAATGTAAAACCATTCCGTATCCGCCAGCTCCGGCAGCAGCCGGATGGCCGCGAACAGGTAAAATCCGAGCCACCCCAGCAGCCACAGCAATCCCGGAATCCCGCACTCGGCCCCGGTCAGCAAATAGATCGTTTCGACGATTCCGTCCTTGAATTCCTCATAGTAGCCCCGTTGCGGGTCCCGGTGCTCGCTGTACTCGTAGGGCGGGTTGATTTTGATGCCCCAGTTGTTCACGCCGACCCCGATGATCGGACTGTCCTCGATCATGTTCATGGCGGCGATGGCGAGGTTGAGCCGGGTTTCGCCCGAGGCGGCGGGAGCCGTCTCGAAACGCTGCATGATCCGGGGCAGCATCAGCATCAGCCCCAGAAACCCGACCACCATCAGCCCTCCCGTGACCGCCAGCGCCCGCATGCTGAAACGGTAGCGCAGCGTAACCGCGACGGTGATCATGCAGCCGATCGGCAAACAGAGCAGACTGCCCCGGGAATAGGTCAAAACTGTGGAAATTCCGGCCAGCACAAAAGCCAGGCCGTAAAAAACAGTCCGTATCCGGTCCCGGCAGAGCAGCGCCCGCGCCAGCAGCAGCGGCCCGGCGATCACCATGTAGACCCCCAGGCTGTTCTGGTGCGGAAAGACCCCGTAGGCCTGAAAGACCCCGTTGAAATATCCATGGACGATGACCGGGAAGCCCAGGATCACCACCGCGCCGAACCCGTACCAGAAGATCTCGGCGTCCCCGGTCTCCTGCAGATAATTCCAAACCGCGATGAAAACCAGGAACATCATCACCATTTTCCACAGCTCGAAGAACGAAAAAAGCAAATCCTCCGCGTTGAGGCACGACAGGACCGAGGCCGCGAAAAGCAGCAGATAACAGACCATTCCGAAATCCATCTTCACCGTCAGCCGCCCGCGGCGCAGCAGCAGAGCCAGCAGAACGACGATGGCGGCCAGATAGGTCGCAGCGATCTCCATCCCCCTCGCCGTCCCCCGGTAGAACTCGTGGGAGAAGAAGTTGATGGAGGCTTCGCTGAAAACCAGGGCGCTGACCGGAATGCAGAAGGCCGCGACGCGCAGCAGACGGCGATTGCCGGCCATGATCAGGGCGGCCGGCAAAACCCCGGAAACCGCAAGCGCGAAGATCAGATATTTCATCCCGCCATCCGCATTATGGGAACCTGGTATAGATGGTCGCCGGCGTCACCATGAGGTTGATCAGCTGACCAGTCGGGAACAGTTTGCGGATAAACACGTTGTACTCCGACAGACCATCCCTCGGAATGTAGACGATGTCGCCGGCGCGGAGCATGATGTTGGGCTTGGTGCCCTCCAGGATGCTGTTGAGGTCGACCCGGTAGAAGGTCGGATCGGCGACGCCGCCGCGGATGATGATGCCGTACCGCCAGTAGGTTTCACGCAGGCCGCCGCCCGCGGTCAGGAGCTCGATCAAACCGAGGCTGCGGTTCCAGATCCTCTGGTGCGGCACGTTGACTTCACCGAGCAGGCAGACCATGCTTTCGGAACGGACCGCGATGTAAACGTAATCACCCTTGTGCAGCTGGATGTTGTTCACGATGTCACCTT
>JAVBSD010000248.1:0-8194 GCA_031547325.1 Victivallaceae bacterium
GGCGGCCGGCATGGCGGCCGCGGGGCCTTTCGATAAATTCGGCGACCGCGCGCCGCTGCCGGAGCGGCAGGTCGCCGCCGACCCGGCGGCGCGGCTGACCGTGTTTCAACCCGACTGGCTCAAGCCGGTCCTGCCCGACGCCGAAGCGCGGCCGGGCGAAACCGAGGTCAAATTGCAGAGCTTCGCCGCCCGCGGCGAATACGAGGGTTTCGTCTTCGCGGTGCGTTCGGACCGGCCGGCGCTGCTGCGTTTCGAGGTCGCCCCGTTCACCTCCGGCGGCGTGACCATCGGTCCGGAATGGTATGAACTGCGGGTGCAGCGGACGTTGGAGACCCACCAGCCGATCGGGCAGGAGGCATACGTCCATACCCCGATCGGCATGGACCGGCTGAGCGAACTGGCGCTGCCGGCGGGCGAAACGACGGCGGTCTTTCTCGACGTCAGGGTGCCGGACGACGCGGCGCCGGGGCTTTACACCTCCCGGATCGTGATCACCGGGGCCGCCGAAGCGGTGACGCTGCCGGTGACGCTCCGGGTGCTGCCCTTTGAACTGGTGCGCGATACGCGCAGCTACGGCAGTTATTTCAACGGCCGCTACCTCTCCGATCCGGTGCGAGGCCGCTACACCTATGCGTCGGTCGGGATGTTGGACAAGGTGGCGCGTTCCCATCGCGCCTACGGCTTCAACTCCGCCCAGTTCTGCGAGGTGTCGCCGAAGCTCGCGTACGCCGACGGCGTGCTCACCGCCGACTTTTCCGAGCTGGAAGCGCTGATGGCGGCCTGGCGCGGCGCCGGCAACGACGGCATGGTTTCGGTGGACATCCGTTTCCCCGGCTGGTGGTGCGACGAACTGGCGGTGGTGCTCGAGGAGCGTTACACCGTCGAACCCGAGCGTTTTACCGTCGCCGGCCTCGAAGCGGTCTATCCGACGCTGAACCGGGTCGAAGCCAACCTCAAAGCGCGCTGGAGCCGCGATTACCGCCTCTCCGAAACCGCCAAAGACCTCTACCGCCAGCTTTGCCGCCAGGCGATCGGCCTGGTCGAGCGCCACGGCTGGGAGAAGGTCTATTTCGTCGTCGACGAGGAGCTCGGCAACGGCGGGCTCAAGCTGTGGGGCTTCGAGCAGTTCACGCCGGTGCTGAGGGAATTTCCGGGGGCGAAGGTGATGCTCTTCGACAATTCGCCGCACCTCGGCGTCGACCTCGGCCATAAATATGACGACTGGATCGACATCCGCCAGTACAACCTCATCACCCCGGAGCTGGTCGCCGCCGCCCGCGCCGACGGCAAGCCGTTGTGGTATTACAACCGCGGCTGGAGCCGCGCCGCCTTCGGCTTTCCGGTGTGGAAGCTCGGCGCGGAAGGCGTGCATATGTGGGCCGACCAGTGGACCGACCACTCCCCCTATGGCGAGCGCCAGCCGGCCTACAACGTGTGGAGCGTTTTCTATCCCTCGCCATCGGGGCCGCTGCCGACCCTGGAGGGGGTGCGCGCCCGCGAAGGCATCGACGACCTGGCCTACCTCGACACTCTGGCCGACCGCATCGCCCGCCTCGAAGCCGCCGGCAAACCCGACGGCGCGGCCCGGGCGCGGCGGATGCTGGAGCAGTTGCATGAACGCCTGCCGCTGACCAACGCCGAATTCAACGACTACAACCGGCAGCTGACTCCGGCCGGCGCTTTCGCCGAACGCTGGAAGCTGGCCGCCGAAATCGTCCGCCTGGACCGGGAGCTGGACGATGGCAGGTAAGCTGAGCTTGCTGGCCGCCGGTTTGCTGGCGGCGGCCATGGCTTGCGCCGAGGTGGTCTGCACCTTTCCGGCCGATCCGCCGGCCGCGCCTCCGGCCCGGGTGCCGAATCTCCGCGCCGGCCGTCTGGCGGCGGCGCCGGCGATCGACGGCGACCTCGGCGATCCGGCGTGGCGCGGCGCGGCCGGGATCGACGGTTTCGTCTGGCTGCGCCGCCTCGGCAACGTCAAGCTGCAATCCTTTGCCAACCAGGAAATCGCCGAGCAGGCGGCGATCCGGGTCAGCCAGCCGACCCGGGTGAGGGTGGGCTACGACGACCGGGCGCTCTATGTCGCCTTCGACTGTAGCGAGGCGCGGATGAACGAGCTGTGCGCCATCGAGCCGGAGGGCTCCCGTTTCGTCTGGCAGGACGACTGCGTTCAGGTGCTGCTGCAGCCGCATCCCGAACTCGACGAACGCCACTGGCAGATCATCCTCTCCGCCGCCGGCGTGACGCAGGTTTCGGTCAATCTGCTCAAAAGCGGCGCGCCCCGGCAGCTCGATTTCGAGTATGCGGTGCGCCTGGAAGACGGCGGCTGGACGGCGGAGCTGGCGATTCCTTTCGCCGCGCTCGGCGAGGAAACGCCGGGCGAGGGGGCTTCGTGGCGGGTCAACTTCTGCCGCGAGGAACAGCCCTTCAAGGAGGTCAGTTCGTGGAGCGAGGCCCTGACCGGCTTCCACGAGCCGGAGAATTTCGGGCGGCTGTACTTCGGCGGCGACGCCCGGCCGGAAATCGCCGGTGTGGAGTGGGGCGGGGCCGGGATGGGACTCAACCGGATGACGGCGCAGTTGTTCAATCCCTCCGCCGGGGCGGCGGAAGCCGTCGCCGAGCTGTTTCTGGACGGCGAACCGGTGGGTTCCCGGACGGCGAGTCTGCCGCCCTCCGGATCGGTCGCGGTCGAATGGACCTATCGGGTCGACCGGGTCGGCGGTGAACTGGAATTGCGCCTCGGCAACGAATTCCGGCGGTGGCGTTTCGAGGGCCGCGAACTGGCCGGCGCGCTCGACACGACGGAGCTGATCAATCCGGCCGCCGCCGTCACCGGAACGCTGGAGCTGCCGTTCGGCGAGCTGTCGCTCGGCGATTGCGCGCTCGAATGGAGCGTCGACGGCGAAGCGGCCGGCACGACCGCGCCGTTGACCGGGCGGCGGGTGCTGTTCGAAGCGGCGCTGCCGGCGCTGGAACCGGGTGAACACCGTTTGCGGGCGACTTTGCTCAAGGACGGAGCCGTCGCCGCCTCGGTGGAACTGCCCTTCGCCATCCTGCCCGGCCTGTTCGACGATTTTTAAAGCTGCCGGATGCTCTGGCGCGATACCAGGAAGGGTTCGAGCTTCATCTGGAACTTCTCGCCGCGGCGCAGCGTTTCGACGCCTTCGTAGAGGCGCAGCGCCAGCACTTCGATGCCGACCCCGACCGTTGTCAACGGCGGGGTCAGGTATTGGGCGTAATAGTAATCGTCGAAGCTGATGACGCTGATGTCCTCCGGGATGCGGATGCGGCGCAGCCGCAGTTCGTCGTAGAGGCTGATCGCGATCTGGTCGAAGGGACAGACGATCGCGGTGATGTCCGGCCGCTTGGCCAGGAAGTAATCGACCATCAGGCTGCACTTCTGCCACGGCTGCCAGTTGTGATCGTAGAAGTCGATCGCCAGCGGCACGTCGCGGCTGTCCAGCCAGTTCCGGACGCCGTAACTGCGGTCGCGGAAATCGCTCGACCCGTTCAGGCCCTCCGAAAGGCGGATCGCCGCGATCTTCCGGTGGCCGGCGTCGTGGAGCGCGTGCGCCGCCAGTTCGCCGGCGAGCCGCTGGTCGACCGAAATGCTGTTGAAGTCGTCGAGGCGGCTGTGCAAAAGAATCGTCCGCGGATAACGGCGGCAGAAGGCGCGCAGCGGCTCCGGGGCGAACATGCCGTAGACGAGATTGATCTCCTCCGGCCCCGGCGCCACCGGAAAGGTCTCCAGCTCAAAGGTGAAGTACATGCGGACCTCGGCCAGTCCGTTGAGGTGTTCGAAGAGATGTTCGAACAAATCGCGGTAGAACTGGTTGTAGACCTGTTCGTTCCACATGATGATGTTGAGCACGAAACGCTTCTCGGTCTGCCGGACCTGCGGGGCGGGGCGGGCGGCGACGAAGGTGCCGCGCCCCTGGTTGCGGCGGAGGATTCGTTCCTCCGCCAATTCCCGGAGCGCGGTGCGCACCGTGTCGCGGCTGACCTGGAAGAGTTCGCTCAACCGCCGTTCCGACGGCAGCCGCGAATGCAAGGTGTAGACGCCGCTGGCGATGTTGGCCTTGATCATGTCCCGGAGTTGGGCGCTTTTGCTGTCGAGTATCATGGCGGTTGCTCCGTCGGTTTACCGGAAGCGCGGCGCGCGCAGCGTTTCGCCGGTGTCGCCCGACGCCAGGCAGCGCAGATTGTCGATGGTGACCGCGACCGGGGCCGGCATCGCTTTCAGGAAGAAATTCATCCGCAGCCGGGTGGCGTCTGCCAACTCGATGCTGCCGTTTTCAGCCGAAAAACCGCTGACCGCGAATTCGACGTGATTGTCGCCGTTCTGGAGGTGGGTGTAATAGACCCGGTAGTTGCTCCAATCCGCGTTGCCGATGTAGATGCCGATCTGGAAGCCGTCCGGCGCGCCCTCGACCCGCGCGTCGAAGCTGAACAGCCGTTCGAGCAATCCGGGGGTGTTGCGCCAGTCGATCGCGGTCTCCAGGATGATGCGGGAATGGGCGTCGGGACGGCTGCCGGGCGAACGGAGCAGCAGCGCGCGGGTCCCTTCGCTCAACGCCGGTTGTCCGGGGAGGATTTCCAGGGCTCCGGTCAGCATCGAACCGGTGATCTCCCAGCGCGCCAGCAACGCTTCGGTCGTATCGTGCTCGAAGCCGTCGATGACCAGCGCCGCATCGGGCCGGCTCCAGCCGAAGACCGCCGCGGTCAGCAGCGAAACGCCCTGATAACCGGCGGATTCGAGGCGGATCTCCCGGATGGTCTTCCCCGGGAACGGATTGCGCCAACGCCAGCTCGAAAACGTCGCCAGCGTCCCGTCGGAGGCTTCCCCGGCGTACAGCGTCTCCGAAACCAGGGGGCCGAAACGCGAATTCCAGTCGGCGATGTTGTTGCGGTAGCGGAGCGGGATTTCAACCTCGCCGCCGTCCTGATAGCAGACCCGGTAGCGGCCGATTTCAGGCGTTTCCAGCGAGGCGAACTGATAGCTCAGCGCGAAACGGTTGTCCGGGATGCCGCAGGCGTGGATGAAAACCAGCTCGTCGCTCTTGCGGTTGATCGCCGCCGGCTGAGCCGATTCCGGCAGGCCGTCCCCGGCGCGCCCCGAGAGCGCCCACAACGGCTGGTTGGCGGCGAAGGCGTAGCGGAAGGTCCCGCGGCCGTATTCATCCATGGCGGCGATGCCGGGGACGATGTTGCCGAGCATGGCGTTGGCGGGGAGGGCGGCCTGCCACAGCCGCGAATCCGCCGCCGGCGGCGGCGGCTGCGCCCAGGGGCCGGTCAGCGCGCCGGCCGGGTTCCAGCCGATCCGGTCGAGGTCGAGGTCGGGATTCCAGCCCAGCGCGGCGGCGACCGAGGTGGCGGCGGCGGCGACCGGGGCCACCTGATGGCGCGACCAGTCGCCGGCCCGGTACCAGTAGGTGTCGATCAGGCCGAGGGCCTTGGAGTCTTCCCGCATGACCCCGGCCAGGATGTTCAGACCCGCCAGGCTCTCGAAACCGGCGCCGAGCACCTGGAAGCCGAGGCCGGTGAAGTACGAAGTCATCTCCCGCATGTCGTCGGCGTTTTCGCCGTACATCCACAGGTTGAACAGGATGTCGCGGGGCAGCCGGTCGAGGATCTTCCAGCCGCCGGAGACGTCGGCCGGGCTGTAGCGGTGGTTCGGCGAGAGGAATTCGTCGTGAAAGAGCATCATCCGGACGTTGCCGGCGGCCAGCAGCTTGTGCCAGGTCATCAAACTGTCGTAGAGGATCTGTTCCGGCGCTTTGACGCGGCAGCGTTCGCAGACGCCGTAGGGGCCGTAGGCGATTTCGTCGTAGCTCAAATGGATGTAACGCGGCCGGAAGAGTTCGATGGTCTCCTCCAGGATGTCGGTGAAAAATGCCACCGTCTCGGGATTTTCCGGACACCAGGCGGTGTGCCAGGTGGTGTTGGCGGGATCTTCGAGCAATTTGAGGTTGTCCGGATTGGAAAAAATCCACACGCAATGGCTCAGCGCCTGGAAGTACGGGACGATTTCGATGTTGTAAGCGCGGGCCGCCGCGATCAGCTCGCGCACCTGCGCCTTGGTGAACGCCTTGTCCCCGCGGCGTGGAAAGGTCCGTCGCTCGTATTGGATGTTGTCGCCGAATTCGATGACCAGCAGATTGACCCGGAGCTTGCTCAACGCGGCGAAAAGCCGGTGCAGCTCGGCCACATTGTCCGGCGTGGCGTCGATCATGATCTCCCCGGCGGGAACCGAGCCGTCGACGCCGCGCAGGCGGACCAGCATGTCGAGACCGTAGCGCAGTCCGGCCGCGTCGGAGGCCGCCAGCTCGATCCGGTCGGAGGAGGTGGCCAGGCGGTAGCCCTCGGCCGGCATGGCGGCGTCATGGCGGATCGCCAGCGCCGTGCCGCGTCCGTCGACGGCGATGCCGGCGCCCGTCAGGATCGTTTCGGCGAGCTGGCGCTCGACCGAATCGGCCGCCAGCGCCGCCAGCGACACCGCCGGCATCGCAAAGGTGCCGCCGTCGAAACGGGCCTGGCGCGGCGCCGGAGGCGCGGAACCCGCCGGATCGGCGGCCGAGGCCGCTGCTACGGCCGCCAGCGCGAACAATAAAAATCGGATTTTCAACATGGACAAAAACTCCCGGATAGTGTCGATTTCCCTACCGGATCGCCCGGTTCCGATCCCGGACACCCGCGGCGCAATCGGGCGTCCGGGGCACTTCCCCGACGGTCGAATTCCGGACCTTTGTTGGAATTATAGTCGATTTTCGTGCCAATTACAAGAGCGCTCCGGCGTTTTTTGCCGAAAACGGCGGGTTGGATGGTTTGAAAAGCATGCCAATCGGCGAAAGGCCCCAATTGGTATGCATATCATACCATGCCAAAGGGGCTTTCCCGACAAAAAATCTTTCGGGCACTTGATTCGTCCGGGATTTTTGCTATAATTACAATGACGGCGCAACATTCAACCTACAAGGGAGTCAGACCATGAAGAGTCATATCGTTCGCGGCGGCCGCGGTCTTCAACGCGGATTCACCCTCATAGAACTCCTGGTGGTGATTGCGATTATCGCCATCCTTGCGTCGATGCTGCTGCCGGCGCTGTCCAAGGCGCGGGCCAAGGCCCAGCAGGTCAAATGCCTCAGCAATTGCAAGCAGCAGGTCCTGATGCTGACGATGTACGCCAACGACAACCAGAGCTCGCTGGTGCCGGCGTCGCTGTATGGAGGCCGCTGGTGGTTCTACTATTATTCGCCGTATCTGAGCGACAACCTCAACGACGTGCTGACTTCCGGCGTGATGCAGTGTCCATCCCAGTCCGACCTCGGCGACGGCTGGGAAAACTTCGGTTACGGCTACAACTGGGATTACTTCGGCTGGCAGGACAGCAGTCCCGGGGTGGGGTACGGCAGCAGGATCGACGGGGTCAAATCGCCCGTCACCATCTACTCCGGCGACAATACCGACAACCAGCAGATCCAGCAGATCCGCACCGCTTCGACGCGGGACGCCAATTTCCTTTCGACCCGCCATTCCAACGGCAGCAATTACCTTTACCTGGACGGGCACGCCGGCTGGCTCAGCGCCAACGAATTGTACGACAACCGCAAGGCGTATCATTACGGCACCACCGCCTACTGGGGGGCCTGGTGCGATACCGCGGTCCACGTCGATTTCACGCCGGACGCCGACTGAAGGCTCCCGGTGAGACACGCCGCCCTCCGGGGCGGCTTTTTTTTTGCCGGCGAAACTTGCAAAACGCACCATCACGGCGGATATTATCCGCCATGAAATTCAAATTTCTTTCACGCCGTTTTCTGGTGGTTCTGGGCGCGTTGCTGCTGCTCTGGTTCGGGCTGGTGATTTATGCGATCCGGATCGAACCGTCGATGCTGCGGTCGCGGCGGATCGAAGTCGCGGCCGCCGATCCGCGCTGGCGGGGCGAACTCCGGATCGCGATCGCCGGCGACATGCATTTCCGGCCGCAGGATGCTCCCCGGCTCGAACGGATGACGGCGCAATTGAACGCCTTCGACGCCGATCTGGTGCTGTTGCTCGGCGACTATTTCCGGGGACGCGATTTCGACAGCGCGCTGCCGCTGGAGGAGATTGCCGCCGGCCTCGGGCGCATCGAAAGCCGCCTCGGCACCTGGGCCATCCTCGGCAATCACGACTGGTGGTGCGGCGGCGAAGAAAC
>JAVBSD010000447.1:0-3384 GCA_031547325.1 Victivallaceae bacterium
ATCGGCCTCCTGCTGGCGATGGGGGTGCTGGCGCTCCGTTACTGGAGCTGGCTCCTGACGGCGCGGAGCCAACTGGATCGGGCGCTGAATGACCTGCGGGAACGCGGCTACCCGGCTTCGATCGCCGAATTGCAGGCGCTGTATCCGGCGCATACTCCAAGTGAATACGCGGAATTCGACGCCGTCGGCGAGCGCTGGCGGGTTTATGCCGATGCGCGGCGGAGTTCGTCCGGCGGCGAAACCATCGCGCCGGAGAAAGAGGCCGCGATTCTGGATGAAATCGAAGCGTATGCCGCGAAGGAGATTCTGCCGCTGGGGGACACTGGGCCGAGTGTGTCGGGTGTGTGGTTCGTCCGAATGTTGCGGATGGAGGTCACGGTGGGCATGTTGTTGAGTATAACAGTTTCCAATGCCGCCGCCGGCGATTGCGAAACAGCTTTGCGCGCCTGGCGGCTCGCCGGACAACTGATCCGGAAATTCGATGACAAATCGCAAGAGTCCATGTTCGATAGAAAGATAGGGCTGGAAGAGGCGCGACTCAATGCGCTGGCAAAAATGGCGGAATCGGGCTTTTTGTCGGCATTCTCCGACGCCGGGTTGCGCCGGCTGATGCCGGGAGCGGAAGATGAGACGTGGCTGCTTCGTATGTTTACCATGAATATTGTTGTTTCAATCGTGACGATTCTGGATGAGCTCCGCGATATGGATTGGGATAAGGCGGTCGCCAAGACTGGAAGCCGTTGCAAGGCGGTGTTGTGGTTTTCTCCTTATGGAACGGTAACGCGGACGAGGTTGGTTTCGGAAGCGGTCAAGGCCATCGATCGGCTCACCGTCGACGCCCGGGCGGAGGGATCGACGTATTATTTTCATAATACAATGTTGTATAATGATTTGTGGTCCGGGTCGAATCGGCGATTTTATTCGGTTATCGCGCGGTACCGGCTGATTCGCGTCCTGCTGGCGGCAGAGTTGTACCGACGGGAATACGGCGGCTGGCCCGAGGCGCTGGAGCGATTGACGCCGGAGTTTCTTGAGGCGGTCCCCGCCGATCCCTTCGACGGAAAGCCCTTGCGCTGGGACAAGAGCGACGGGGAATTCCGGGTCTACAGCGTCGGACCGGAGGGCGATATCGTTTTTGTCCTGAAGACAACGGAGGCGGACGATGAGTGATTCGCGTTTCAGGCGGCTTCGGTGGTGGTTGATCGGCGTCGGATTGGCGCTGGCGGTGCTGGCGCTCGGCTACTGGAGCTGGCGCCTGGCGGCGCGGCACGCCGTCGAATGGGAAATGCGGTTGCTGGCCGGGGACGGTTATCCGGTGTCGCCGGAGGAATTGCGCCGGCGGTATCCCGACGCCCCGGAGGAGACGCGGGAGGCGTTCGAGGAGTGGCTGCGCGAGTGGCTGGCGCTGGAGGTGCCGGACTTTTTTCATATGAACTGGGATTGGGATGAAGTGACGCCGGAGGCGCTGGAGGCGTGGCGGCCGTGGCTCGAAGCCTGGAGTGAACGCCGCCCGGCGCTGGCCGAATTCGCCGGGCATGAACGCTGGCCATGGCCGGCCGACTGGGAGGCCGCCCACGAATCGCGCATGCTCTTCGGCAAACCGCACCTTGAGCTGGCCGGCTGGCTCAACCGGGTGGTCAGCCGGCGCTTCCGGCTGATGGCGGCGCGGGGCGACGCCGCGGGCGCCATGGCGGAGTGGCGCGACCTGGCGCGGCTGGACGCATTGAACGGCGGCGAAGTGTCGGGGATCGGTTTTTTCGTCCGCTCGATCGGGCGGCTGGACCGGTTGGACGCGCTCGGCTGCGTCGCCGCTTCCGGAGAGCTGGCGGCTTTTTCCGACGCCGATTTGGCGGAGTTGACGACCGCGTTCGATGACGAAGCGGCTTTGGGGCGCCAGTGGACGGTCTGCCTCGCCGCGGAGATGGCGGGATTGCGGATGCTGCTCGACGAGATGCCGGTCGAACAGGCCGAGTTCCTGACCGAGCGGTACGACCTGCCGCGCGATTCGTGGCGGCGGCGTCTCTGCGACTACTGGTATTTGCAATCCCCCTGGGCGGTCGCGGAGCTCGCCTCGCTGCTCGACTACCTCAACACCATGCGCCGCCTGGCCGGACGCGACTGGTATCAGGTCGAAGTGCCCGCCGTTCGCGCGGCCCCGGGATGGTGGTTCGCCGCCGGCGGCGGGGATTTCGAATTGCTGAACAGCGTCGTCGCCGCCGAACGCTGCGCCGCGGCCGTGCTGGGGAGCGAAATGTATCGCCGCCGGTACGGCAAACTCCCGGAATCGCTGGCGGAGCTGGTCCCGGAGTTCCTCGACGCCGTGCCGGTCGATCCCTTCACCGGGAGGGAGCTGGAATACCGGATCGGCGATTGGGAAATTCCCTGGCGGGTCGGCGCGACGGAGTCAGTGCGGCGGCGCCATGGAGCCGCCGTGCATGCGGGGGGCGATTTCGGCGAAACCATTTTCGCCCTGTCCGCGCCGGAGGAGTGAGCCGGAAAATGCGATTATTTTCTCCCGCGCGATTGCCGTTGCAGGAGGAGGGTGCTACATTATGGCCATGTTGAAAACCTCCGACAATCCTTCGCCGGGCATTTCCTACCGCGACGAGGTGCGGCGCAAGATCGTCCACCTGGGGTCGCTGTGGATGCCGCTGGCGATCGTATTGCTGCCGCGGCCGGCGACCCTGATCGGCTTCGGCGCCGCCGCGCTGGCTTCGCTGCTGGTCGAGCACGCCTATGCCAAAGGCAACCGGCATATTGTGCCGCTGTACGATTTTTTCTTTCGCGGCATGTTGCGCAAGAAGCCCGAGCCGGGGCAGTGGATCGTCTCCGGCGGGCCGTATGTGCTGATGGCGGCCTGTCTGTCGGTGGCGCTCTTTCCGTCGGCGGTCGCCGCCGCCGGGATGGGGACGATGCTGCTCGGCGACACCGCCGCCGCCCTGGTCGGACGGCGCTGGGGGCGGCACAAGCTGGTCAACGGCAAGTCGCTCGAAGGCGTCGCCGCCTTCTGGATCGCCGGCTGGATCGGCGCGGCGGCGTTTCTGGCGCTGGCCCGGGTCGACGGTCTCGGAGCGATGCGTGGGCTGGCGGCGGGCGGCGTCGTCCTGGCGTCGATGGCGGAGCTTTTCGAAAAACAACTTCATATCGACGACAATTTTTCGATTCCGGTGGCGGTCGGCGTGATTCTGATGCTGCCGGCGCTCGTCGCCTGGTGCCGCTGAAAAATAAAAAACAAAAAAATAAAAGGGGCCGCCGCGAAGCCCTGGCCATGGTCCAGGTTGGATAACCTGGTGCGATCCAACTGCATAAGTTGGTCGCCTGTCTAAACAGGCGAAACGGTACGGCAGCCCGAGCGGGAGCGAGGGCGGAGCCTTTTCGGTCGGC
>JAVBSD010000225.1:0-2549 GCA_031547325.1 Victivallaceae bacterium
TCAGGCTCTCACCGCCAGTTTGGCCTTGATCGCCTCGGCCAGCGCGATGCGTTCGTCTTCGGCGGCGTAGGGCAGCTGCCGCCAGTTCCAATGGAAGCCGTCGGCGACGCCGCGCGGCACCACGTGAAGATGGGCGTGTCCGACCACCTGTCCCGCCGCCGCGCCGTCGGCCAGGTGGAGGTTGAAGCCGTCGTAGTCGGCGGCGCGCTTCAGCGCCACTCCGATCCGCGCGGCGATATGGAACATCCGCCCGGCCGCCGCCTCGGGAATGGTCGCCGCGCTCTCATGATGCACGAGCGGGATCACCAGCGCGTGGCCCGGATTGATCGGTCCCAGGTCGAGAAAGGCGCAGACCAGTTCGTCGCGGTAAAGGATGGCCGCGGGGATGGTCCCGTCGACGATTTTGCAGAAAATACAGTCCGCCATCATGCTCCTCCTGTTTGGTTCGTATGATGCAATATACACCGGACTTGGCGTTTTGGCCACTGAAAATGGCGGACTTTCCGCTCGGAATCGTCAAATTGACCGGCGAAAACGGCGCCGCGGCCGGACAAGGGGGGATTTTCGAGGCTTTTTTTACAATTTTTCTTGCCAAAAGTCGTTTTACGTCTTATACTATACGGGATAGTAAGTGTTGCGCAACGCCGGGAGGGCATTGAATATGGAAAAAGCCCGCGTTTCGCCGATGACCGGCGAATGCGAGACCATTCTGATCGTCGACGATCACGAAACCATTTGGGATTTCCTGATCGAAGCGTTGCAGAAGCTCGGTTATTCGGTGCTGTTGGCCGAAAACGGTCTCGACGCCGTTGAAATCTACGCCGCCAATCCCTGCCGTATCGATCTGGTGCTGCTGGACATGATTATGCCCAAGGCGGGGGGGCACGAAACCTTCTACCGCATCATCGAGCTCGATCCGGAGGCCAATGTCCTCCTGTCGAGCGGTTTCGTCAGCGAGGACGAGGTCAACGACCTGCTGGGCCAGGGCGCCAGGGGCTTTTTGCCCAAGCCGCACCGGCTGGCGGAGGTGGCCAAAGCGATCCGCCGGGTGCTTGACGAGCACCCCCGGCTGAAAACGGAAGCGGTCCGGTAAAGGCGCGAAACTCAATTGTTCAGAGGGAATATGCACAAAATTTTGACGGCGGCGATGGCGTTTCTGGCGGTCGTGCTGACGGCCGGGGCCGGCGATCCGGTCCGGTATGTCCCGCAAGAGGTGCCGGTGACGGGCTATCTCAGCCTGACCCGCATGGCCGGGAATCCGCAGGCCGAGGCGATCGGCGTAATGATTCTCGGGGACCGGGACTGGCGCGCCGAGTTGCTTGAGGCGCTGCTGCCGGGGAGCACCGGCGACGCCGAACTCACCGGCGAGGTGTTTTTTTTCAAACCGAGCTTGGACGGCGCCGCTACGGCGGGCGTTATTTATTCGGAAAACCCCGAAATCATCGGTCGTATTTTCCGCAATGAGCAGACGGGGTGGGCCGAGGATTCCCTGGGCGGCAAACCCGCCATGTGGAGGACCATGAACGGCGCTTCGCTGGTTAAAGTGGTGATCGACGCCAATACGCTGCTGCTCGCGGGCGGAGTGGATGACGCCGCGATCGAGAAGATACTCGCGGGCGGCGGCGGCAGCGAGTTCCTGACCGCCTGCCGGGAAAAGAGCATCCTGGCGTGCCGTCTCGTCAAAACGCCGGCCATGCCGGCCGACCCGGCGGCGCCGCCGTGGGAGGATTTCGCCTTCGGCATCGAGGTCAACGGCGACGACCTCGACGCGAAATTGTCGATTTCGTTCGCCGACGCCGCCGGGGCCGGACAGGGGGTGGTGGAGGTTCGGCAGCAGCTGCCGATGATGGTGTCAGGCATGGGCCGGAGATATCCGATGCTCCTCGAACTGGCGGAGGCCATGCAAATCGAACAGGACGATACCCGGGTGACGGTGTCGATTCCCGGAGCCGGATCGCGGTTCCTCGCCGCGGCGGAAAAAATGCGAAATGATACTGGACGTTAGCATGATAGCAATCATCAAAAGGAAAGTGGGAAGCATGCGCAAAGGTGTGATGTCGTCAATGTTGTTGGGGGCGGCGGCCCTGGCCGCCTGTGTCGCCGGCTGTTCCCGGCCGGCCGATCCGAAGGCTTATGTCCCGGCCAACGCCGTGACCGTGGGGATTTTTAACCCCGCGGCGCTCGCCAAGGCGCCGGAAGCTCTGCGGAGCTCCCTGGGCGTGCCGAACCCGGAATTCATGCCGCTGGCGCAGCTGCTGGAAATGCCGGATTATCCGCGCGACGCCGACATTTATTTCTACGTCGACACCGACCAGCCGAACCGGCATGCCATGGTGTTGAATTTCCCGAAGGGCGACGCCGGAACCTTCTTCGACCGGCTGACCAAGCTGGCGGACCGGGACGGCATCATCTCGTCGATCAACGTAACCGGCGGTCAGGCGCGCGTGAAGGCAGGGGACCGCGTCAAACGCGGCCAAGTGCTGGTTTCCGGCGTGGTCAAGAAGGAAGCGGATGTGCTGCGCGTGACGCGGGCCCAGGCGCAAATTACC
>JAVBSD010000492.1:0-11318 GCA_031547325.1 Victivallaceae bacterium
CGCAGGTGCGAGCGGCTGCGCCGGGGCGATCGTAGTGGGGCTGCCGACCCGTCCCGGCGACGCCGCCGGCGCTCCGATCGGCGGTTCCGGAGGCCGGTCAGCCGGTGGGGAGGACCGACGCGATGAAGTCGAGCAACGGCGCGTATTCGGTTTCCAGCTCCGCCAGTTGCGGCCAGCGGCATTCGGCGGCCGGCGTATGGCGGTCGATCAGCGTCAGCAGCAGCCGTTCGAAGCGCGCCAGCCGCGCCCAGCCGTCCGGCTCGGCCGCGAAGAGTTCGGCGGTTTCCCGAAATTCCTCCTCCGCCGCCGGCGTGACCCGGCATTGGTCGCAGCCCTGAAAGAGATCGACGCCCGGCAGCAGCTCCAGATTGAAGTGCCAGCTCCGGAGGACCAGGCCGGGGCGGAAGTCGAAGCTCAAATCGAGGTTCAGCGGCAGAAAATACGCCCGGCCCGGCTCCAGCGCCAGGCGCTGGTTTCCGGTGTGGTTGACGATTTCGCCGCCGCCGGCTTCGACCAGGAAGAGGCGGTTGTAGACGTGGCGGTTGCGCCCCTTCCAGACGAATTCGGCCCGCGCCGCCTCGGAGAGGACGATCCGCAGCCGGTTGTGGCGCAGCTTCCACAGCTCGTATTCGGTCTTGCCCATAAAAGTATATGTTTTTGCGGTTTTATGCCATATGAAACGGCGGCGTCATGCGATAATGTATAACCGTAACCCAAAAAAACAAGGAAAATTCCATCATGAAGTATTCGGGCGCCAAAACCAATTGCATTTCTTTCCCTCTGGGCGGCATCGGGGCCGGCTCGGTCGGTTTGTCGGGACAGGGCGAGCTGATCGACTGGGACATCGCCAACCGGCCCAACAAGGGATCGCGCCTCGGCCACACCCACCTCGCGGTGCGGGCCGAAAAAGCCGGCGAAGTGGTGGCGGCGCGGGTGCTCCACGCCGACCTGCCGCCGCCCTACACCGGGCAGGGACCGGGGATGTACGACAATTCGGGACACGGGGTGGACCGCCGGACCCAGGCCGGGCTGCCGCACTTTGCCAGCCTCGAATTCGATGCGGAATTTCCCTTCGCGACCCTGACCTTTTCGGAGAAGGAGTTTCCGGTGGCGGTGACGCTGCGCGCCTTCAGCCCGTTCATCCCGCTGAACGAGGACGATTCGTCGCTGCCGGCGGCGTGCTTCGAGGTCGAGTTCGCCAACCACTCCGACAGCGAATACGACCTCACGTCGATTTTCGCGCTGTCGCACTATTTCAAGGGGCCGGGGGCGGCGACCGCGGCCGCGCCGGGGCGGTTGCGCTTCGCCGACGCGGCGTGTCCGGCCGATTCGCCGCAGTACGGCGAACTGACCCTGGCCACCGACGCCGAAAACACCAGCTTCCAGCGCCACTGGTTCCGGGGGGCGTGGTTCGACAGCCTGACCAAATACTGGCACGACCTGAATCAGCCGGGGCCGCTGCGCGACCGGGAACTGAATACGGAGGGTCTGAGCAATCCCGAGATCGACACCGGGATGCTGGCGGCGCACGTCCGGGTGGCTCCGGGCGAGAGCAAGCGGGTGCGCTGGGTGCTGGCCTGGTATTTCCCGAACTGCGAAAATTACTGGAATCCGATGCCGGAGGGGCAGGTGAACCAGTGGCGCAACCACTACGCCACCCGCTTTGAATCCTCGGACGCGGTGGCCGGCTACATGCTCGGCAACTGGACGCGGCTGGAAGAGGCGTCGCGGCGTTTCAGCCGGGCGCTGTACCGCTCGACCCTGCCGGAAGCCGCGCTCGACCGGGCGGCGTCGAACCTCTCGGTACTCAAGAGCGCGACCTGCTTCCGGCTCGAAGAGGGGGCTTTTTACGCCTTCGAGGGCTGCCACAGCACCACCGGGTCCTGCGAGGGGTCGTGCACCCACGTCTGGAACTACGCCTACGCCATGCCCTTTCTCTTCCCCCGCCTCGAACGGTCGATGCGCGAGCTGGATTTCAAGTACAACATGAACGCCATTGGCGGCATGTATTTCCGGTTGCAGCTGCCGCTGGGGCGGCCGGGCGGCTTCCGCCCCTGCGTCGACGGCCACATGGGCGGCGTGATCAAGACCTGCCGCGAATGGAAGATTTCCGGCGACGCCGCCTGGCTGCGCCGCCTGTGGCCGCAGCTCAAGGCCAACCTCGCCTACGCCTGGCATCCCGACAACCCCGACCGCTGGGACCCGGAAAAGACCGGCGTGATCTGGGGGCGGCAGCATCACACGCTGGACATGGAGCTCTTTGGGCCCAACTCCTGGCTGACCGGCTTTTACCTGGCCGCGCTCAAGGCCGGAACCGACATGGCCGAAGCGCTCGGCGACGCCGAGGCCGCCGCCGAATACCGCGCCATCTTCGAACGGGGCCGCAAATGGGTGGCGGAGAACCTCGTCAACGGCGAATAATTCGTTCAGAAAAACGACCTCAAAGACCGGTCGCTGCTCGACCCCTACGCCGCCGCCGATCCCGGGGTGATGACCTATTTCGATCCGGAGGCCGGCGAACTCAAGTACCAGCTCGGTTCGGGCTCGATCATCGACCAGGTGCTGGCCCAGTGGCATTGCAACCTGGTCGGCCTCGGCGACGTCTTCGAGCCGGAGCAGGTACGGCGGACGCTGGAATCGCTCTACCGCTACAACTTCAAGCCGTCGATGCGCGACTTCGCCAACTTCTGCCGCGTCTTCTGCATCAACGACGAGGCCGGCATGGTGATCTGCGAATGGCCGCACGCCGAAGGCCGGCCGGTGATCGGGGTGCCTTACGCCCAGGAAGCCATGCACGGCTTCGAATACCAGGCGGCGATCCACATGATCCAGGAGGGGATGCTCGAAGAGGGCTTCCGGGTCATCGAGTCGGTGCGGGACCGTTACGACGGCGAACGGCGCAACCCCTTCAACGAAATCGAGTGCGGCAACAACTACGCGCGGTCGATGGCCAGCTTCGCGGTGCTCAACGCCGCCTCGGGTTTCAGTTTTGACCTGCCGCGCCGGACGGTCGGCTTCGCGCCGTACACCCCCGAACGGCCCTTCGTCGGCTTCTGGAGCCTGGAAACCGGCTGGGGCAACGTCTGTTTCGAGGAGAAGCAAATTCGTTTGACCGTCGAAGCCGGTTCGCTCGAACTGGAGCGCTTCACCCTGCCGCCGGAGCTGGCGGCGCAGGTGAAGAGCGCCGCGGTCGACGGCCAGGCGGTCGAATTTTCGGCCGGGGAGGGCGCGATCGGTTTCGCGCCGGCGGTGAAGATCGCCGGGGAGTTGCTGTTGCGCTGGTAAAAAAGACTTTTTCATGCTATATTGGACGGATGAATCATCCGTCCGACAACGCCGCTCTCGCCGGGAGCGGATACTGGAAGCGGCTGTGGCTGCTTTTCTGGAGCTACGTCAAGATCACCGCGCTGGTGGTCGGCGGCGGCTACGCGATCATCGCCGCCTCCGAAGCGGTCTTCGTGCGCCGCAAGCGCTGGCTGACCGAGGATGAAATGCTCGACATCATCGCGGTCACCCAGACCGTGCCCGGCATCCTGGCCTGCAATTCGGCGATCGGCGTCGGGCTCAGGGTGGCCGGCTTCGGCGGCGCGCTGGCGGCGCTGGCCGGGGCGATGCTGCCGTCGATCGTGGTGATTTCGCTGGTCGCCTACGCGCTGGCGGCGGTCCCGGATGCGCTCAACCATCCGCGCGTCCAGGGCGCCTTCACCGGGGTGGTCGCCTGCATCGTCGGCATGGTGGCGGCGACGCTGATCCGGATGGGGCGCAAGGTGCTCAAGGGGATTTTTGAATGGACCGTCGCCGCGGCCGGGGTGGTCGCGATGGCGGTTTTCGATCTCAATCCCGGCTGGGTGGTGCTGGCGGCGATCCCCTGCGGCATCTTTTACGTGCTGTGGAAGCAGCGGAGGCTGGCGCCATGAGCTTCGGCTGGCTTTGCCTGACCTTCATGAAGTTCGGCATCCTCTGCATCGGCGGCGGCTACATGCTGGTGCCGTTCCTGAACAACGAACTGGTGGCGCAGTACGGCATCCTCACCGCCGAACAATTCCGCAACCTCTTCTCGGTGGCCCAGGTCACGCCGGGTCCGATCGGCATCAACGCCGCCACCTACGTCGGCTTCATCAGCTACGGCGTCGCCGGGGCGGTGGCGGTGAGCGTGGCGCTGGTGCTGCCGTCGCTGATATTGACCACTCTGGCGACCTTCACGTTGAAACGCTACGAAAGCCACTGGGCGGTCCGGGGCTTCCTGGCCGGGGTGCGGCCGGCCACGGTCGGGCTGATCGCCGGCGCGCTGCTGATTTTCGTCGGCATGAGCGTTTTCACCGGCGCGCTGCCGCTGGATTATCCGGTCCGGCGCTGGTTCGACCCGGCGGCGGTCTGCGCCTGGCCCGGCGTCAACCGGGGCGCGCTGGCCATCGCCGCCGTTGCGGCGGTGCTGCAATTACGCACCAAATTGACCATTACCTGGCTGATTCTCGCCGCCGCCCTCCTGGGCGCCTTCATTTGCTGATTTCGCCCGGCGGCGGAACTCCGTGGGCGGATAACCGCGGTATTTTCGGTAGAAACGCGAAAAATAATAGGGATCGTCGACCCCGACCTGGAGCGATATTTCGGCCACGGTCTGCTCCGGATGGCGCATCATCAGCTCCTCGGCGCGGGCGATCCGCCGCTCGATCAGGAGCCGGCTGAAGCTGGTGTTGTAGCGCGATTTCAATTCATGGGTCACCGCCGAAACACTGCGGCCGAGCCGCCGGGCGGCGGCCGGCAGCCGGACGGTTTCGCGCAGGCGGCCGTCGATGTAGGCCTCGACCTCGGCCTTGAGCCGGTCGCCGGTCACCGCGGCCAGCTCCCGCGCTGCCAGATAATCCAGCAGCATCGAAAACAGACCGATCACCCCGGCGAGCTTTTCCGGCCCGATCAAAGGCAACCGGGCGAAGGCGGCTTCGAGCCGGCCGCGGAGCTCCCCGGACTCCGCCGCCGCCCACTCCGGGAGGCGCGGCTTCGCGCCGGTGCGGAACTGCCCGACCATCAGGAACCCCGCCGCTTCCCCGTCGATATGCACCGGCGCGATCACCTCTTCCAACCCGGCGTGGCAGGTGTAGGCGATCAGCTTGCGGCGGCGCATCGCCTCGGTCCGCATCGCCGCGTCCATGGCGGCGCAGCGGTCGAAACCGCCGGGCTCGTCCTGGACCAGCCGGCAGTAGTCGCAGTTGCGCATCTTGAGCCCCCGGCGCAGAATCCGCCCCGAAAGATCGAAAAATGTCACCCGGACCTCCAGCACCTCGGCGAAATTGTCCAGCAGCTCCTGGACCTTGTCGCTGAGGATCAGATGCAGCATCGGCCGTTTCAAAGATCCCTCCCGATCGTTTGTACTATTATACACCGAAATGCCGGAAAGTCCATCATATTGCGGAAAATTCCATGTTAATATTTTTCGGCCATGGTACATTATAAGCTGATGCATTTTCAAACGTTTTTGCGGAGGCGGATCATGAGGGTTTTGATTACCGGCGGCGCCGGGTTCATCGGCAGCCATCTGGCCGAATACTGGCAGGACCGCGCCGAGGTGCGGGTGCTGGACAGTCTGCGCAGCGGCTACCGCAGCAATCTCGACGGCATCAAGGCCGAGTTCATCGAGGGCGACATCCGCGACCGCGAGGCGGTGCGCCGGGCGATGGAGGGGGTCGACTACGTCTTTCATCTGGCGGCGCTGATCAGTGTGCCGGAGTCGATGGAGAAAATCGCCGAGTGCGTCGATCTGAACGTCACCGGTTTGCTGGTGGCGCTCGAAGAAGCCGCCAGGGCCGGGGTCAAAAAACTCTGTTTCAGCACTTCGGCGGCGATCTACGGCAACAATCCCGAGGTGCCGAAGCGCGAAACCATGTACCCCGAGCCGATGAGTCCCTACGCCATCACCAAGCTCGACGGCGAATATTACTGCGACATGTTCAGCCGCACCGGCAAATTGAAGACCGCCTGCCTGCGCTACTTCAACGTCTTCGGTCCTCGGCAGGATCCGAAGAGCGCCTACGCGGCGGCGGTGCCGATTTTCACCGCCAAGGCCGTGGCCAACGAGAAGATCACCATCTACGGCGACGGCGAACAGACCCGCGATTTCATCTACGTCAAGGACATCGTCGCGGCCAACGTCTTCATGGCCGAGCACGATTTCGAGGGCGTCTACAACATCGCCTACGGCGGCAAAATCACCATCAACGACCTGGTCGCGATGATCAGGAAGGTCACCGGATCGTCTTCCGAGATCGAATACCTGCCGGAACGCGCCGGCGACGTCAAGCATTCGATGGCGGCGGTGGACAAGCTCCGGGCGACCGGCTTCAAGCCGCAGTTCGATTTCGCCCGCGGCATGGCCGCGACGGTGGAATATTTCACGAATAAGGCAAAACGCTAATATAAGGGACTGAAAAATGGATGTAATCGTAAGGGCGACGACGCAGGATGCGGTGAAACTGACCGCGAGGCTGATGGCGGATGAGCTGCGCAAGCAGCCGGATATGGTCTTCGGGCTGGCCACCGGCCGGACCATGGAGGCGGTTTACGCCGAGCTGGCGCGGATGCACCGCGAAGAGGGGCTGAATTTCACGCACGCCAAGAGCTTCAACCTCGACGAATACATCGGGCTGGCGGGCGACGACGTCAACTCCTACCGTTACTACATGAACAAGCATCTGTTCAACAACATCAACATCCGGCCCGAAAACACCTTCCTGCCCGACGGCACGGCGGCGAATCCCGACCGGGAAGGGCGCCGCTACGACGAGGCGATCAATAACGCCGGCGGCGTCACGCTGCAATTGCTCGGCATCGGCCGCGACGGCCACATCGGCTTCAACGAGCCGGGCAGCTCGCTCCGCAGCCGCACCCGCGCGGTGTGCCTGACCCCCGAGACCTACGAGCAGAATTCGCCCCTGTTCGCGCGGCGCGAAGACATGCCGATGCGCGCCTTCACCATGGGCGTCGGCACCATCCTCGAATCACAGAAGATTCTCATGCTGGTCACCGGCGACGAAAAGGCCGAGATCCTGGCCGCCGCGGTCGAAGGCCCCCTGACCGCGATGGTCTCCGGCAGCGCCGTCCAGTTGCACAACGACGCGGTGGTGATCGTCGACGAGGCGGCGGGACGGCTGCTCAAGCACCGTGCCTACTACGATTTCAGCTTCCAGGCCGACCCGCGCTGGGCGGCCTACCGGTAACAGGAGGAGTCCCAAGTGATCGCACCGAAATTCACTCCCGTGCTCGATCCGGGGTTCGTCCCCGGAGCGCTGTGGAACCGCGCCTACCAGCGCGACGCCGCCTCCGCCCGCGACGCGGTCCGGATCGTGCTGGCGCTGACCCGCGCCAACGGCAGCGTCTCGGTCTTTCCGACCGCGATCCTGCCGCATACCGACGCCAACCGCGCCCGCAACATCCGTTACGTCGAACGCATCGTCAAGTTCCTGCTGTGGATGAAGGGCGGTTACCGGGTCACCGTCGCCGGCTGCGACGCGCTGGCCGCCGATATTGCGAAGATCTACTCCCCCGGCGGCGAACGCGGTTTCGACTGCGCGATGATGGGCGACCGCATCTACGGCAAACCCTTTGAGGTGGTCGCCGTGCCGCTCGACCGGGCGCCGGCGGAGCGGGAGATTCAGGTCAAGCTCGGCGGCAATTTCAACGGCTGCCGGATCGGCTTCGACCTCGGCGGCTCCGACCGCAAGTGCGCGGCCGTGATCGACGGCGAAGTCGTTCATACCGAAGAAGTGGTGTGGAATCCCTACTTCGAGGGCAACCCCGAATATCACCGCGCCGGCATCCGCGATTCGCTGGCCCGTGCCGCGGCGCACATGCCGCGGGTCGACGGCATCGGCGGCAGCGCCGCCGGAGTCTACGTCAACAATCAGCCCCGGCTGGCGTCGCTGTTCCGCGGCATCGGCCAGGAGGATTTCGCCAAATACATCGTGCCGATTTTCGACGAAATCCAGGCCGAATACAAGGTGCCGATGGTGGTGGCCAACGACGGCGAGGTCACGGCGCTGGCCGGCGCGTTGTCGATGAACGCCACCGGCGTGCTGGGGATGTCGATGGGCACCAGCGAGGCCGGCGGCTACGACACCATTGGCGGCGGCATCACCGACTGGCTCAACGAGCTGGCCTTCTGTCCGGTGGATTACCGCGACAACGGCCCGGTCGACGAGTGGTCGGGCGACGGCGGCTGCGGGGCGCAGTATTTTTCGCAGCAGGCGGTGGCGCGTCTGGCGCCGGCGGCGGGATTGGATTTCCCCAGGGAAATGCCTTTCCCGGAGCGGCTGGAAAAGGTTCAGGCGCTGATGGAAGCCGGCGACAAGCGCGCGATGGACATTTACCAGAGCATCGGGGTGTACTTCGGGTATTCGATCGCCCATTACGCGAGCTTCTACGATGTCCGCAAGCTGCTGATTCTGGGCCGGGTGACCTCTGGCGCGGGCGGCGAGCTGATCATCGAAGAGGGCAAAAAGGTGCTGGCGGCGGAGTTCCCGGAGCTGGAACGCTCCATCGAGCTGCGGGTGCCGGACGAGAAGTTCAAGCGCCACGGCCAGGCGGTGATCGCCGCCAGCCTGCCGGAAGTTCCGAAGGCGTGATTGCATTTGCGGGCATGGCGGTGTAGGTTATTTCATCATGCCTTATCCGATCGAAGAAAAACTGGTGATCGGCGTCGCTTCCAGCGCGCTGTTTCAATTGGCCGAGGCCGACGCGGTGTACCGCCGCGACGGCCTCGCCGCTTATCGGGCTTATCAGCGCGAACACGAACACGAGCTGTTGGAGCCGGGAGTGGCTTTCCCGTTCGTGCGCCGGGTATTGGAGCTGAACCGGATTTTCCCGGAGTTCGAGCCGGTCGAAGTGGTTCTGTTGAGCCATAACGACCCCGACACCGGACTGCGGGTTTTTCACTCGATCGACCATTGTCATTTGAATATCTGCCGGGCGGCCTTCACCACCGGCGGGTCGCCGTTTCGCTACATTCCGGCTTACAATGTCGCGTTGTTTCTTTCGGCCGACGCCGCCGACGTCCGGGAGACCATCGGGATGGGGTATCCGGCGGGGCTGGTGTTGGAGAGCAACGCCTTCGACGACCCGGCGGACCGGGAGCTGCGGGTGGCGTTCGACTTCGACGGGGTGATCGCCGACGACAGCGCCGAGCGGATTTTTCAGGAGCGCGGGATCGAGGCGTTCCGCCAGTCGGAGAATGAACAGGCGGCGCTGCCGCATACGCCGGGGCCGCTGGCGGATCTCTTCCGCAAGCTGGGGCGGCTGCACCGGCTGGAGGACGGGCGGCTGGCCGCCGCCCCGGAGTACCGGCGTTTTCTGAAGATCGCGATCGTGACCGCGCGCAGCGCACCGGCGCACCGCCGGTTGACCACGACCCTGCGGGAATGGGAGATCGGGGTGGATGAAACCTTTTTCCTGGGCGGCATGAACAAGGGGCGGATTTTGTCCGAGTTGAAGCCGCACATTTTCTTCGACGACCAGCGCGATCCGCATCTGGATGCGGCGAAGGCGTTCACGCCGTCGGTGCATGTGCCGTTCGGCGTGGCTTCACGTTGAAGGGAAAAATTCATTTTTCCCGCCAACGCGACTTGCTTTTTGGATGATTCGGAGTTATTATATAGTACTCTCATAACGAGGCGTGGTAGCCAAGAGGTTAGGCAGCGGTCTGCAAAATCGCATAGATCGGTTCGATTCCGATCCACGCCTCCATTTTTTTTGCCCGAATTCGGGAAAAATACCGCGAAATATTGTTTGCGGCTTTCTTTTTGCTTTGACTCCTGCTATATTGACGGCAATCGAGGATTCTCGCAGCAATGAGGTGCGGAGTGGCAAAAGGGCATTGGTTGGCGCTGTTTTTGGGGCTTGCGCTCGCGGCTTTCGGAGCGGAGGGGCCGGGGGAAATATGGCTGTTTCAGGGCGGCGCCATTCCCGCGGCCCCGCAGCAGGATCAGTTCTGGGAACCGCCCGCCACCGGTATTCCCGCCGAATATATCGACGCGGTCGCGGCCGCGTTCGGGCATGGCTTGGCCGATCCGCGCGGCTGCGAGTATCTGGAGGTGACGGTTCCGGCGGGCAGTGACTCCTTCGGCGGATTTTACCGGTTGAAAACGCACGGCTGGCTGCTGCCGGAGACGGATGAATCGTCGCCGCCGTTCGCCGTCCTGTGGAACGGCCTGGTCTGCCCGGTCATCGCCACCGGTTCCGCCGCGTCGGTCGAAGAGGACGTTCGGAAGCTTCTTGCGTATGTTGCTCAAAGGAACGCTCAGGATGAGCGCTGGATGGATTTTGCCTGGCACGACCGTCCGGGATTTCCCGGGATATTTCCACCGGATTCGTTCAGTTATAAGGCGATGTGCGCGTTATTGCTGCGTCTCGGCGAAACGGAGCTCGCGGAAGAGATCTACGATGCGGCCATAAGAAGAGATGCGGAATCCGACCCGGGGCTTCAACACGACGGCATTCAAAAGTTTGTGTTGTGGGAATTGTTCAGCCGCGCCTTGGCCGCGCATATGTACGGCGACGACAGGCTGGCCCTGGCTTACGCGGAACAATATGAGCCGTTGATCGGGGACCAAGAGGGCGAATTCGAGTCGACCGCCCGGGCGCTGCTCGCGGAACAACGCAGGCGCGCCCGGCCTCAGCCCGTCGCCCAAAGCGACATCGACGCCCTGATCCTGGATCTGGAAAATGTCGATCAGCGGCAATGGGGCCAGCCGGGCGGAGTTCCGCTGAGCATCGACGAACGCGTTCAAGCCTTGATTGCGGCCGGCGACGCGGCGGTTGAACCGCTGCTGGAATGTCTGGAACACGATCAACGCCTGACCCGTTCGGTAAGTTTTTTCCGGAATTTTGTGTCCCAGCGCACCAATATTACCGTCGCCGAGGCCGCTTACGTGGCTTTGTGCGAAATTCTGCAACAGTCGTTCGGGATCGCCGGAGAAAGATTCAGGAGCGACATGGCGTACCGCAGAGAAATCGCGCAACAAATCCGCGGGCATTACAACCGGTATAAAACGATGACCAATGAGGACAAATGGTACCGTATTCTTCAGAATGACGATGAGACGATGGAAGCGCAGCTGCAAGCCGCCGCGAATATTTGCCGGAAAAATTCCGGACAACTTGCCGGAGAAGCCCTGCGCGCCAAAAACAACCCGTCGGTATCCGAACTGTTTCAGCGGCGCGCCGCGGCCGCCGCTTTATCGGGGGCTTTGGGCGACGCGCAGAAAATGGCGCTGTTTTCCGCGGAATGGGATTTGCCGGCCAGCCAGGTCGTGTTGCGGGAGGTCGGCGAC
>JAVBSD010000377.1:0-3705 GCA_031547325.1 Victivallaceae bacterium
TCCCCGGAATTCAGGTATCCCGGCTCGCCGTCCATGGTGAAAACACCCTTCGAAAATTCGAGTTTACGCATCAAGATCGGTCCTCCCTGACCATGTTCACAAAGTCGTCTGCAATTTTCGATAAGCGTTGTAGCCGCCGTAAACAACCTTGACCCGGCGGTGCCGCTTCAGCGCCAGCTTGTAGCCGTTGAGCCCGGAAATCACTCCGGTGGAGCACAGCAGGATCACTTCGCGATCGCGGGGGAGCTTCCGGCTCCAGCGCTCGAAGGCCAGGGGACTGCCTTCGTGCGCCTCGGGCAGCGACGCGGCCAGCAGCCGCTCGTACGGCCAGCGCAAATCGACGATATAAGCCTCCCGGCGGCGCTCCTCGGTCAGGTGTTCCGGCATCAGGTAATCGAAGCCCGAAACCGGATGCCGGAGCAGTTTTTCCAAAACCCGCAACACATACCTGAGGTCGCCGCGACGGTTGCCGCGCCCGGCGCTGAGCCGGAGAGTGGACAACGCGTATTCTTCGGAATGTCCCATGCCGAGGAGCACATGCGACGGTTCGATCCGGTCGGCGGTACATGCCGAACCGATCGCCGCTTCAACTTCATAACAATCCAGCCCCGCGAGCAAGGTCAGGTTGCTCACCCCCGGAAAAGTCAGGCTCAGGGTGCCCGGCAGCTGCGAACCGGCGGGGGCTTCGTTGACGGCGAGTTCGGGAAAAATGTTCGCCAGGCCGTCGAGGAATTCCCGCCGCCACCGTTCGAGGCGGATGAATTCGGCCCGCATCGAAGCGGCTTTCAGCTTCGCGGCCACGCCGAAGCCGGCGATCGCCGGGACGTTTTCGGTGCCGGCCCGCCGCGACCATTCCTGGTCGCCGCCGTAAATCAGCGGCTCGACCAGGCCGGGATCGCGCATGAAAATCGCGCCGACGCCTTTGGGCCCGTCGATCTTGTGTCCCGAAACGGTGAGGAAGTCGCAGTTCAATGCCGCGACGTCGACCGGGACCTTGCCGAAGGACTGCACCGCGTCGGTGTGAAAGAGAATGCCGCGCTCGCGGCACAACGCGCCGATCTCCGCGACGGGATTGAGCGCCCCGGTTTCGTTATTGGCGTGCATCACCGAAACCAGCCGGACCTCCGGCGTCAACGCCGCGGCGACCTCTTCGAGGCGAACGCGCCCGTCTCGGCCGGCGGGCAGAACGGTCGCGGCCACGCCGCGCCGGCGCAATTGTTCGACGCAGCCCAGGATCGATTCGTGCTCGATGGCGGTGGTGACCAGAGTCCCGGCGTTTCCGGCCATGGCGAAGACGCCCTTGAGCACCGTGTTGTTGCCTTCGGTGCCGCCGGAGGTGAAAACCAATTGCTCCGGGGCGCAGTTGAGCAAGCCGGCGACCCGGCGGCGGGCGGTTTCGAGCGCGCCCTTGGCGGCGCGTCCGACCGTATGCAAACTGGACGGATTGCCCCCGGCCCGGCGCATCACCCGCGCCATCTCGCGCCCGACCTCCGCCCTGGCAAAGGTGGTGGCGTTGTGATCGAGGTAAACTTTGCGTATCCAGAACATCGTTGCCGCTCCTCAAAAGACTTTCGGGATCAAACGCCATCCGACCCGCCTCATGTAGGCGCGGTACTCCGGGTCGGCGGCGAGGAACTTCTCCTCCAGCAGCGCCCGGATCACGTACAGTCCGATCGAAAACGCCGCCAGCCCCAGATTCATCCAGGACCAATAACCGGCCAGGAACCCGGCGCGCAGCAGAATGTCGCTCAGGTACATCGGATGGCGGACGACGGCATAGACGCCCCGGGTCTTGATCTGCCGGTTGGCGATCAGGATGCCGAAGCTGCGGTTCAGACTCAACAGACTGGCGATGCCGAGCCCATTGGCCGCGAGCGTGATCGCGGCGGCGGCGGCCGGAACGGAATCCCCCGGCGCGGCAACCATCAAAGCGCCCGAAAAAAAGGCCCCCAGCGCCACCAGCTGATGCAGCCAGTTGCCGTCGATCCGCTTGTGAAAGGTGCGGATCAGGAGGAAACAGCACATCGCCAGATTCTGCAGCCGGAACGACCAATCGATGATCCGCAGCCGCCCCCAATCCGCCTCCAGCCAGTCGAATTTCCAGTAAATGTCGAACCATGCCAGCCCGTAGCGGAACGCCTCGCCGGTCAAGCCCCGGTGAATCTCGTGCAGCGTGAAGTCGAGAAAAAAGCCGCACAGCAATACATTGACGACGATTTGCCAGCCGCGCTTTTTCATCGTCCGACGCCCTCCGTCACGGTGTTGTTCCTTACGCAGCACGGGATCAGCCGGCCGTCGGCCAGGGCATAGGCCTGACAGCAGCGCCGCGCCCGCGCCAAATCGAAGTTATGCCGGTCCATGAAGGCGTGGATATAGACCGATTTGATCTCGCGCTCCATCAAATTGAAGGCGCGGCGCGGATTGAAACAGCCGCAGCCGGTGTCGGCCTCGGAATAGTTTTTGAGCAGCCGTTTCAGGGTGGCCAGCACCTCGTCGGCCTCGCCGGTGGACTCCGCCCACAGCTCGTAGACCATGTTTTTCAACTCGCCGTGCTCCTCGGGATTCAGTCCGAAGACCACCTTGTTGGCGGCCTGGTTGAGCAGCGTGCGCGCGTCGACGATTTTATTCAGCGGCACGAAACGCCCCGAGTCGAGCTTGAGGTAATAGGCCAGCGCGAAACACAACGGATGGCTGCACGGCAAGGGCGCGAAATCCGCCGCCTTCGCGTACGGCGCGCCGTACTCGTCGATCCGGCGCAGCGCGGCGGCGACGTCGAGGCGCTCCACCTCCGCCACCCCGGCGGCGCGGCCGGTGAAGGCCAGCGGCTGGATCATCAGACTGACCAGATTGTCGCATTCGAAGAGCAGCCGGAAGGCCTCGTGAAGCTGCGGATCGTTCCAGCCGCCGGCCAAAGTGAAGGTCAGCGAAGCGGTCATATTGCGCAACTGCAACATCTCCAGGATGCGGCGGCGTTTGCGCCCGAGCTCCGCCCCGCGCATCCTGCGGTCCGCTTCCGGATCGAAGCCGTCGAACTGCAAAGCGATCACCACGTCGCGCTTCTTGAGTTCGGCGGCCAGCGCCATATCCTCCAGCAGCTTCAAGCCGTTGGTGGAAACGCTGACCTTGACGATCCCCGGACGCGCCAACGCCATGTCGACCAGGGCGATCAATTCCGGGTGCAGCAGGGGTTCGCCGCCGGAAAAATTCAGGATGTCGACCTGCCCCTCCGCCTCGATCAGCCGGTCCAGCACCGTCGAGAATTCCCCGGCCGTCATGTCCGGCGCTTCGCCGCCGGAGTCGTTCAGGCAGATCGGACAGCCGAGGTTGCAGCGCGAGGTGATCTCCACGATCGGCATGCACAAGTGCTGCTCGTGGCGGGCGCAAAAGCCGCAGCCCTCGGGACAGGGCCGGGCCGCGTCGCCGGCGAAGGCGTCGGGAATCAACGCCGGACCGACCACCCGGCGCGCGGCCGCCCATTGAACGGCGTCGCTGTAGGCCCTGGCTTCGGAGGGGCCGCACTCCGGGCAGAATTTCTCGAACCACACCGCGCCGTCGCCGCGCCGGACCAGCTTCATCGGCACCGTCCGGCCGCACGCCGGACACAGGCCGGTCCCGATTTCAAGATAGTCATTTGGCATAGGGCTTCACCGAGTTGAGGAATTCGCGGTATTGGCGCAGCCGCGGCGGCCGGTACATGCATTCGGC
>JAVBSD010000276.1:0-6358 GCA_031547325.1 Victivallaceae bacterium
AAAGAGCGCCACGTCGTCGAAGCCGGAGCGCTGCCGCTCCAGTTCGTCCAGCAGTGCGCCGAAGTGGTCTGGATCCTGCCAGAATGCCGGCGGGATTCGGTATGTGATGTTTGCCCGGGTCATGTTCTGCCTCGACGCCGAAACGGAAAAATCGCCGCAACAACCGAAACCGCCGCATTCCGGTTGCAACATCCGGCATGGGCGGAAAAGACGAAGTTCGAAAGGGTACGATACTATAACGCCGGACTTCAGGAATGCAAACGGCCAAACCGTGTTCCGGAAAAAATGAAAAATTTTTCGCCCGGCTATTGACTTTTTTTCAAAAAACACTATAATTTATAAAGGAAGCAAACCGGTTTGATTGAAATGAGGCCATGACCACAGCAGTACGAAAAATTACCATCGCCGATGTCGCCGTCCACGCCGGTGTGACGAAGAGCACGGTTTCCCACGCTTTGAGCGGCAAACGCCCGATCGGGGCGGCCACCCGGAAGCGGATTGAACTGGCGGTGCATGAGTTGGGCTACCGGCCGAACTTCGCGGCTCGGGTACTGAACACCCGCAAAACCGGTTTGATTGCCTTTCTGGTCTCCAATCTGGCGAATCACCATTCGGTGCAATTCGCCGGTGAACTGAGCCAGGAACTGGCGAATTGCGGGCTCCAGATGATTCTGACCCTGACCGAAGAACATGAAAGCATCGAGCGGGTGATGCGTGAATTTTCCAACGGCATCGTCGACGGCATCATCAACGGTCTGCCGGATTTGTCCGCCGAAGCCGCCGAACGCTGCGCCGGTTCCGTCCCGGTGGTCACCTGCATGCGCAACCGGGAGTCGAACCTGTCGATCGATTTCGCCGCCGGCGCCCGCAACGCGATGGAACATCTGTATTCGCTCGGCCACCGGAAAATCGCCTTTGTGCACTGTCCGTCACGCGGACAGGCCGGACAGGGCGACCCGTGCGCGGCAGGCTACCGGGATTTTCTGGCGCAGACGCAATTGCCCGCCCTGGAGTTCGTCGCCGAACGCGAGATTCTGGAAACCGGCGTCGCGCTGGCGCCGCGCGTTCTGGCCAGCGGCGTAACCGCCGTACTGGCCGGCAACGACTCGATCGCCTGCGGCATGGTCCAATGGGCGCTCGCCAATCAGGTCGAAATCCCCGGACGGCTCTTCGTCATCGGCCACGACGACGTGCCGCTGGCCAGCATGATTTCACCGCCGTTGACCACGATCCGGGTTCCGATCACGCCGCAGGTGCGCCACGTGGTCCAACTGCTGCGCCACCGCATCGGCGAAGCGGTCGATTTGCCCGGACCGGAAACCATCGTACCCGAACTGATTTGCCGCCAATCCACCCAGGGAAGCATATTATGAAATTCTGGCTGCTCCTCCTTCTGTCTCTGCCGGCCGCGTATGCGGGTACGGCGCAAACGATTTTGTCCCGGGCGGACTTCATCTCCGGCTCCGGCGACGCCGCGCGCTGGGGGTTCAACCGCGCCGGCGACCAAAAAGCCATGCTGCTGTAGGAACCCGGCCAGCCGGTGGCGCTGTTGTCTCCGGCGCCCGGCAGCTGGGGCTTCTGGCAGTGTAACCTGGAGTGGTCCCGCCCGACGCCCCGGCGCATCCGGGCGTCGGCGTGGATCTTCAGCAACGTGCCGGAAAAAACCGCCATCGTCATCTCCGACGGCGTGGCGTGGGGCGGCGCCTGCCCGCGCGTGGCGATCGCCGGAGGGACGCCCGGCACCGCCGGCAGCTGGCAGCGCATCGCCGTGGAGCAGGACATTCAAACCGGTGGAATCGTAAGCGTTTCGATCGGCTACGACTACCAGGCGGCAGGCGCCTGGTGTCTGATCGCCGAAGCGACCATCGAAGAGATCACCCCCGGCAGCGCCCTGGCGCCGGCGACGCCGCCGCAGTTTCCCGGAGCGATCCCGGCGGCTTTCGCCGCCATGTTGGACGGTTCGGATTTTTTTCAGATGGCCGCCGTACCGGAGCTGACGCCGTACCGGGCGGACACGCCGGTCGCAGGCGCCGCGCCGGAGCAGTTGCCGATCCTGGCGCCGATGGGCGGCCACGCCGCCAGTTTGCTCTTGCTGCGCAACCCGTCCAGGGAGGTGCAGTCCTTTCAGATCCGCTTCGCCGGCGACGACGCGCTGCGGGACCGGGTCGCGCTGTACCGTTACCGGTATGAGGACGGCAACCCCGACCGGCCGTTGCCGCTCGACGCGAACGGCCTGACCGAAATCGGACGCGAGCAGACGGTCGGGCTGGAGTTGCAGTTGAACACCCATGGCCTCGCGGCCGGCAGCTACCGCGGCACGCTGACGGTGACCCCGCAGAATGTCATCGTTCCGGTGCGCGAAGTGGCGTACGAGTTCACGGTGGCTCCGGTGCTCCTGCCGGAGCGGGTGGCGGGAACGATGATTTTCAACTGGGATTATTCGGCGGCGCAAAGCCCGGAAAATCTGGATTTCCTGCTCGACGGCCGGGTCAACACCTTCAGCGTCGCGCCGGTCGACTTGAACATCCTGGAGAAAATCGTCGGCAATCTGCGGGAACGCGGCTTCGAGCCGGGGGATTACACGTTGTTCCTCGAAGACTGGCATCTGCGCGAAAAAAACCGCTTCGACGAAGCCGACAAGGCCTGGCTGGACGGCATCGTCGCCAAAACCCGGGAGCTGGGGCTGGATTACCGCGACTGGTATTTGCACATTTATGACGAAGTGTTCAGCGATGATTTCTTCGCCGTCGCTTCGGCGATCAAGCGGCACAATCCATCGATCCGGATCTTTTCGGACCACTTCGGCGACGCGGCCGGCCTGCGGCGCTTCGCTCCGATCGTCGACGCCTGGTCGCCGCTGGAGGGGACCCTGCCGCCCTTTTCCGCGCACCCGGAGGAATGGGACATCATGCGCGCCAGCGGCAAGCCGGTGTACATTTACAGTTGCGATTCCGTGGCGGGGCTGGCCGCCGACAACTACCGGATGATGCCGTACCTGGCATATCTGGAGCGGCTCGACGGCTTCAGCTACTGGTCGGTGTTGGCCACGCCCGACCGCGGCAGTCCCGGCACCGAACGCTGGGGCATGACCTACACCGACGCGGCCGCGAACCGGCAGCCGAGCCGCCGCTGGTGGCAATGGCGCACCGGCATCGAAGATTACATGCTGCTGCGGATGATGGAGGAGCGGTTCGGCCGGGCGCGCGCCGAGGCGATCGCGTCCGGTGTCATCGCGGCGCGGAGCACCCCCGGATTCGCGGAAACCGCCGCCCAGGCGCGCACCGAAATGCTGCGCCAGTTGAGCATCGATCAATAAGCCGCAGAAAAACTTATACGAACAAAAGGAAGCCGCCGAACAAAAAAAACCGCTCCCGGAAGATGAAGTGAAAGGGTTGACTTCAACATTCCCGCCAACCAGAAAGGACTTGTCGAAATGACAAGGTTTCACAAATTCACGCTCATAGAACTGCTGGTCGTGATCGCGATCATCGCAATTCTGGCGAGCATGCTGCTCCCGGCGTTGTCCAAGGCGCGCGCCGCGGCGCAGCAGACCCAATGCATCAACAATCTCAAACAGATCCAGACCGGATTCCATCGGTTTGCCACCGACAACGACAGCTATATCCCGAACGTCTACGTTCAGGATTTCGGCGGCACCCAGGGCGCCGGTCTCGGCGGCTGGATCACCGCCGCCGGCGGCGGCGATCTGGACCAGCTGTGCGCCGGGGTCGGCCGGTTGTATTATCTGAATTACCTGAGCGCCCCGCAGCTCTTCTACTGTCCGGCGGAAAAAGGCAACAACCGCTCGTTCGGCAACAACTGGGAAAAGACCTGGGGCAAAGACGGCCCGGTCACCGAGATCTCCTACCCGGTGCACACCATCGCGGACGCCTGGCTCGCCGGCGCCAAATATCAGGGCTACGCCGTCGACAAGATGTCGCGCCTGGAAAGGATTCCGTCGGATGAACCGATGGTGCGCTGCCTCAGCCACATGGACGAAGGTTACGGCACCGGCACCAGGGGTGTGGTGGCCGGATTCTCCGACGCTTCGGTGCGCAGATATACCGCCACCACCAACTGGCTGGGCAAACCGTTGTGACGATACTGAAAGCATGGCTGCCGTTGTGGTGCGTCCTGATGCTGACGGCGTCGGGATTCGCCGCCGAATATGATTTCACCGCCGGACGCCTTCCGGCGTCCTGGGGGTTGCAGGAGGGAGGCGACGCGGCCGGAATCAGCCGGTTCGACGCGGGCAAGCCCGCGCTGCTGGCGATGCCGGCCGGCCGCGCCTCGCTGTTCCTTTACTGCAACATTCCGGCGGAGCAGCTGCAGGGAGGCCGTTATGTACGGTTTCACGCCTGGGTGTGGACGGAAACGCCGCAGCAGGTGTCCATGCTTCTGTGGGAAGGCCGCGACGGCTGGTTCGGCGCGAGCTCGCATGACGCCGTGGGCCAGGTCGCGGCCAGTCCGGGTTGGAAACGGGCCACGGTCGAAATCGACGCCGGAAGCACGCCGGCGCCGGTCTGCGCCGTGCTCGGCCTCGACTTTCAGATGGAGGGCGGCTATGTGCTGGTGGATTCCGCCGGCATCGAAGTGAGCGCCACGCCCGACTTCCCCCCTTTGACGGATCCGGCTCCGGCTTATACGCCGGAATTGCCCGCCGCGATCGCCGCCTGGGCCGACCGGGAACGGGAGCTGATCTGGCAGGCCGCCGATCCATTGGCGGACGTGACCGCGGAGACCGTTATCACCGGCGCCGACACCACCGAAATCGCGGCGCAGCTGCCGGGCAACGCCCGCGACAGCTTCGTCGTGCTGCTGCGCAACGACTCCGACCGCCAGCAGGGTTTCACCCTCAGATTGGACGAAGACGCGGCGCGCTTCGCCCGGCTTTACCGTCTGGAAGCGGTGATCGACACCCCGGACAAACCGGAGCCGTTGACGCCGGACCGGATTACGACCGTCGGCCGGCGTGCCGCGACGGCGTTTCTGGTCGAATTCGATACGGCGAAGCTGGAACCCGGCGACTATGCCGGAGCGTTGACGCTGTCGCCGGTCAACGGGCGTTACCGGGAGCGGCAGATGGCGCTGCGGCTGCATGTCGCCGAGCTCCGGCTGCCGGAGGAAATGCCGGTCGCGGTGTTTCACTATGACTACAACGGCGCCACCGACCCGGCGCGGCTGGAAGCTCTGCTGGATTCCCGCGTCAACGTCTTTCACCTGGCCTGGTACACTCCGGAACGGATGGAACAGATGGTGCGATCGCTCGCAGAGCACGGCCGCAAGCCGGGCAGCTACCGGATCATGATCGAAGACTGGCATCTGCGCGAAAAAAACAGTTTCGACGAATCCGACCGGGAGTGGCTGGATGCGATCGTCAAGCAAGCTGCCGAATTGGGCCTGGATTACGACGACTGGTTCCTGCATATGTACGACGAGGTGCTGAGCCCGGAATTTCTGACGGTGGCGCAGGCGGTCAAGGTGCACAACCCGCAGGTCCGGATCTTCTCGGATATGCTGGACCGCGATCCGGCGAAGATGGCGGAATTCGCCCCTTATGTGGACTTCTGGAGTCCTTTGGTGCGTACATTGCCGCCGTTCACCGATGCTTACGAGGGCGCGTGGACATTCATCCGGGATACGGGTAAACCGATCTGGATTTACAGTTGCAATCCGGAGGCTTCGCTGGCGCCGGCCGAATTTCGGGTGCAAAGTTTTCTGGCCTGGCGTTACCGCCTCGACGGCAACTGCCTGTGGTCGACGCTCCCGGTGGCGCAGCGGAATACGCCCGGCCAGCCGAACTTCGGCTTGGTGTACCCGGATGCCGCGGGGCGCATGCAGCCGAGCCGCCGCTGGATGCAGTGGCGCGCGGGATTGGAGGATTACCTGCTGCTGACGGAGGCGGAAAAGCGCCTTGGACGTCCGGCGGTGGAGGCATTGGCCGACGAGGTGATCGCAGCGCGCCAATCGCCTGAAATCGGCGCCGTCATCCTCTCCGTCCGCCAACGCCTGCTGCAAGAAAAAAATCATTCGCAATGAAACAGGATCGGGTCAAGTCATTCGCCGCCGGCTTCGGCGCCCGTGCGGTCGCGGTTCAGGATCTCGGCCAGGGCTGGGGACCGCTGATGACCGGCCACGGTTTCAACCACGACGAATTGTGCCTGGGGTCCCGGAGCTTTGCCGAAGGCTTCGGCGGCCACGCGCCGGGCAGTTTCCGGCTGACGCCTCCGGTCCCGGTGACCCGCCTGAGCTGCCTGGTGGGGGTGGACCGCAATGTCGAATCGCTGGCGGCCGCCGCGGCGCAGCCGCCGCGCTTCAGCCGGTTGCGCTTTCACTTCTACGGCGACGGCCGCCTGCT
>JAVBSD010000338.1:0-6163 GCA_031547325.1 Victivallaceae bacterium
GAAAAATGCAGTTACATCATTGAAATAGAAGTATTTAGCGTTGTCATAAAATGAAAAATTTTGACAGAAACATGCGCACACACAGGATGAAATCATGAATATTTTGCGAAAACACGCGGCTCCGGTTCTGGCGCTGGCGGCGCTGGCGGCTTCGGCCGGCTGCCGCAATCATATGGCGACCACCGCGGAGGAGAACACCCAGTACCGCCGCAACGCGCTCCCGCCGGTTTATTCGATCGAAATGCCCGGCGGCGTCCCCAGGGACGCGGCGCTGGAGTTCAAGGTCTCCGAACAGCTCGATACCGAAGTCGAGGTCGTCCAGAACAGGACCGTTTTCGAGCGTTATACGCCCTACAACGGCTGGCTGGAGCTCTACGAGGTGCCGACCGGGCTGGTGCTTTTTCCGGTGGCGGTCGTTTCGCATGTGTTTTCGGCGGTGTCGTTCAATATGTACCCGTTCACCTGGTCGATGGAGCTCTCCGACTTTTCCTTTGCCTGCATGAATCCGGCGCTGAACGCCGAGTGGGAGTCGCGCAGCGTCCTCGAACAGGTCTCCGCCACCACCACCGTGCTCGACACCTTCACCGAAAGCCGGACCGTTCCGGCGGCCCGGCTGGCCCTGGAATTGCGCAGCGGGTCGAAACGCTGGAGCGTGACCGCCAACGACAAGGGCGCGGCCGAGTTCGCGCTGCTGAATTTCGACGCGGTGACGCCGGTTCTGGGCTCCGGCGACCGCGAAATCTCCATCGGCGTCGCCGGCTCCAATGAGGTGCTGGCCACCGCGGTGATCAGCCGCGAACTGCTGCGGCGGCTCGACCAGGGCTTCAAGATCCTGCTGCGCTACCGCCTCGAACCCACCGGCGCCAATCTGGCGTCGGCGATCGACCAGCTCGAAGCGCTGAATTTCCTGAAGCTGGCCTACCAGTTGGAAATGCGCGAACGCGAGGCCAACCGCGACAATCCGGAGTTCATGAAGGAATTCGAGGAGAAATAGCTTTCTAAGGCCGGGTGAAATACCCCGGATCGGCGGCGAGGCGCGCCAGAACCGTTCGCGCGGCTTTTCCGGCGTCGAGCAGGCGCATCGGGGCGTCGCCGAAGCGGGCGGTGCGCAACGCGCCGGCGGCCAGGAAATCCGCCTCCATTTTGCCGTAGAACTGCGAACGCTCCGGTTCGTAGGTGTGCCGCCGGCTCGGCACGGCGAAACGCCGCCCGTCCGAAGCCGTGACGTAGAGCATTTCGGCTTCGGTCGTGAGGATGCCCGGCACTCCGGCGCGCTCCTCCAGGCCGTGGATCATGGTGTTGCTGGTCAAGGGCGCGCCGATGAAGGCGATCACCGCCCCGGCTTCGGCCAGGCGCCCCCACGGAGATCCCGGCGCGCACGGGGTGTCGAAGGCTTCGTGGCCGGCCAGAAACGCCGCCGCGCCGGTCCCGGTCCCGGCCATCGAATGGGTCGGATGCAGCGAACGGATCACGCCGGGCCGCCGCCGGAACAGTTCGGTGAGAATGCCGGTCTGCGTCGGCGTGGCCAGGACGTCGAATTCCGGAGCGGCGGCGTTGAGATCCCAGCTCAGCGCCGGCATCAGCAGCAGCCCGCGGCCGCCGAAGCTCCCGATCAGCGCGTCGAGCACGCCGTCGGCGCCGCCGGCGACCGCCCCGATGCTCTTCATCGAGGAATGGACCAGCACGGTGGCGGAGGGATCGAGTCCGGCTTGCGCCAGGTCGCGTCGGAGGCCGGCCGGGGAGTGCATGGGTCAATCCGTGTCCAGGCTGACCCGGCTGACCCGTTCCGGGGACGCGCCGAAAAAGCGGATGGCGTGACGGTAGAACTCCGAATGCAAGTCGGTGACGAAAAATCGCGCCTGGGCCGTTTTGCCCGGACAGGCCGCCAGGCCTTCGCCGACCAGGTAGTCGCGCACGTAAGCCGCGCAGGCGGTGGCGCTGTCGATCAGCCGCACCCGCCCGCCGAAGTAGCCGTCCAGAGCCGACAGGAACAAAGGATAGTGGGTGCACCCCAGGAGCAGCGCCTCCGGCGGAGCCTCCTTGAGATGTCCGAGGTAATGGTCGATCGCCGCCAGCGCCAGCGGCGAGTCGGTGAAACCCTCCTCGGCCAGCGGCACCAGCAGCGGACAGGCGATGCTCTCGACCACCATCGACGGACGCACGGCGTGAATGCCGCGCCGGTAGCTGTCGGAATTGACCGTCGCCCGGGTGCCGATCACGGTGAGGCGCCGGACCGGCGTATGCAATGCCGCGGCGATGCCGGCGTCGATGACGCCGAGCAAGGGCGTGTCGGGGAACTTCTTTTTCAGCTCCTCCAACGCCACCGCCGCCGCGGTGTTGCAGGCGAAAACCACCGCCTTGACCCCCTGTTTGAGCAGGAACGTCACATCCTGGCACGCAAACCTCCGGATCGCCTCCTCCGATTTGTTGCCGTAGGGCACCCGCGCGGTGTCGCCGAGGTAGATCAGGTCCTCCTGCGGCAGCAATTTCCGCAGCGCCGCGGCCACGGTCAGACCGCCCAGACCGGAATCGAAGATTCCGATCGGGCGGTTGTCGCAATGGTTGGCGGTCGAGTCGGTCATGCGATAATGTAACCGCGTTTCGACCGAATGCAACTCAGAATTCGACGAAATCGCCGCCGCGGCAGCGCTTGAGATAATTCAGGCCGTGAACCTGGCCGGTCATCTCCAATTCGTCGCGGTAAACCGGGTCGTGCCACCCCTCGATGTCGATCGTCCCCGCGTAGCCGGCCATTCTCAGCTCACTGATGATGTCGGTCCAGTTGCTGTCGCCGAAGCCCGGCGTGCGATGCCAGGCGAAGGTTTCCTTGCCGTACGCGCCGTGCCTGGCCAGCAGGTCGCGGCGGACCGTCGCATCCTTGCCGTGAATGTGAAAGAAACGCTTGCCCCACTCCCGGATCTGCGGCAGAGGCTCGATCAATTGCGCCATCTGATGGCACGGCTCCCATTCCAGCCCCACATTGTCGCACGGCACCGCGTCGAAAAGCAGCTCCCAGGCGTCGGGATTGATCGCCAGATTGCAGCCCCCCGATTCCCAGGTCCCGCCCATCGGACAGTTTTCCCAGGCGATCCGCACACCGCGCGCCTGCGCCGCCTCCGCCAGCGGCGTCCACACCTCGCGGAACCGCTCGATGTTCTCCGGGACCGATTTTTCCGGCAGCCGGCCGGTGAACCCGGTGACCAGCCGGCAGTCGAACTCGGCCGCCGTTTCAATCACCCGCAGCCAGCTCTTGCGCATCCGCGCGCCGTCCGCGTCCTCCAACAGCGGATTGGCGAACAGCGACACCGCCGACACCGGAATTCCATGCCGCCGCAAACGCGGCATCACTTGAGCCGCCAACGCCGCCGGATCGATGGCGTCAAGCTCCATCCAGTAGGTGAAGGCGAAACTTTCGAAGCCCAGCGGAATCAGCTTGGACAACGTCTCGTCGCTGCTCGCCGCCGCCGGGGTCAGGGTGCCGATCGGAATCTGTTTCATGCTCATGGGGAGAACTCCTTGGTTTTTTTGGGTTTTTGGCGAGACTGTCTTTGAGGTTGTTGGTTCGCGCTTCGGTGGCGCGGCCGGCCCGGCTCCATGTTCCGTGCTTGGGCTTCGCCCTCGCACTCCACCATCGCCGTCCGGGCGGCTCCGCCCGGCCTCCCGGCCGGGCTTCCTTAGAGTTTCGCCCGCTCAGGCGGGCGACCAGCCTCCGCGGCTGGACCGCGCCAGGTTGTCCAACCTGGACCCTGGCCTTGCTTCGCGGCGGCCGACTATTTTTTAATTTTTACTTCGCGATGCGTGTTTGCGCTCTCGATCGCCGCCTCCACCATCGCCAACGACTTGACATTATCCGTGCACACCGTCTGCGGCGTCCCGCCCGTCTTGACGCAACGCAGAAATTCATCGATACACCCGGCATGCCCCGCCAACTCCAGCTTCGGCAACCGCTTGGCAAACCCCCTGGTTTCACTGATGAAACCGCCGGTCGCCGCCACCCGCTCCCCGCGGACTTTGCCGTTGGCCCACCAGACGCTGCCCGCCGTTCCGACCGCGCGCCAATCGCATTCCCAACTGGTGTTGCACCCCTCGGCACACCAACTGCCGCGATAGGTGAATACCACGCCGTTGGTCATGGTGAAAAGCGCCACCGCACTCGCTCCATGACGGTACCACGACCCCGCCGGATTCCACTCCCGGCAGTAAACCGACTCCGGATCGCAGCCGGAAATCATCCGCGCCTGATCGAAAGAATGAATCGCCATGTCCAACAGCAATACGTGCTCCATCACGTCGCGGAAACCGCCGAAATGAGCGCCGAGATAGAAGTCGGCGTTCAAAGTGGTCAGCCGGCCGATTTGATGCTGTACCGCATCCCGGTAGGCGATGATTTCCGGAAGGTACCGCCGGTTCTGGATCACCGCGTGAATCCGGCCGGCTGTGCGGGCCGCGGCGATGATTTTGCGCACGTCGGCGACGCTCTCGGCGATCGGTTTTTCACTCAGCACATGACAGCCCTGAGCCAGCGCCGCCAGCGCGTTGGACGCGTGGGCGCCGGGAATCGAACAGTCCAGGATCACATCCGCTTCAAGCGCGGCGAAAGCAGCCTCCAGCGTGGCGAAATACCGGGCCGGCAATTTGAATTCCGCGATCTTCGCCTCGGCGTTGGCGTGCAACGGATCGACCACCGCGATGATCTCGACGTCGTCGCGCAACGCCAGAGGATTCAGCCACGCCGCGGAGATGCCGCCGGCCCCGATCAGGAAGGCACGCAGTTTTTCTGCCATTATTCACGTCCTTTCATTTGCATTGAGGCTTTGTATGAAATAATGTATTGAAGATGTCGACCAAATACAAGGCCCTGTATGAAAATGTCCTTGAATGTCCGAAATAATCCGTCGCGGCTGTATTTTATGCAGCCGTTTCTCACCGCCCACGCCGTGGCCCCGCGCCTGGTGCCGCAACACGCCCACGCCGGCGAATACGAATGGTTTTATTGTACCGCCGGCGGCGGGGTGCAACTGGTAAAGGATTGGGCGCGGCCGGTCCGGCCGGGACAACTGCTGTTGATTCCGCCGGGAATTCCGCATGTGTTCTGCGCCCGCGAGGAGTCCGGCTGCCACTGCGACGTGTTCATGCTGCCGGCGGATTATTTCGAGGAGGGCGACGCGGTGACGGAGGAGGCGCGGCGTCTGCTGCGTTTCTGGGATCGCTACGTCGGCGGCCACGGCTACCTCGCGGAACTGCCGCCGGCCCAGGAAGCCTATGGCGGTGAAATCATCCGCCGCCTCGGCCGGGCGCTGGGGACCGGAGGCTTCGGCAGCCTGGTGCGGCAGCGCGCCGCGGTGTACGAGCTGCTGGCGCTGGCCTTCGACCTGCCCGATCCGCCGTCGCCGGCGCTGGAGACCGTGCGCCGCGACGGGCCGATCGACGAGGTGCTCTACCACCTCAACAACCACTTCAGCCGGCGCATTACGGTCGAGGAGGCGTGCCGGCTGGCCGGCCTGGGGCGGAGTTCCTTTCACAAGCGTTTCGCGGCGGCCACCGGCATGACCTTCTGCCGCTACCTCAACCGGTTGCGCCTCCACGCCGCGGAGCTGCTGATCCGCGACGGAGTCAAGCGCGAAGAGGCCGCGCTGCGCTGCGGCTTCACCAGCCGCAGCAACTACTACCAGCAGCTGCATAATGAGCTGGATGACGGCCGGTGAAAAAACAGGCCGCCCTCTCGGGCGGCCTGTTGGGGTTCGGGCGGTCAGTCGCCCAGATCGATCGGAATAAACGCCCGCCGGTTGTGGAATCCGCCCAGGGTCGGCGACAGGTTGGAAAGCGCGCCCGCCGGCTGGTCGTTGCGGCACAGGTTGCCCTCCGGCGCCGCGGTCAGGCCGAACTGTTCCAGCGGCAGCGCCATTTCCAGCGACCAGTAGCCGTCGCCGCGTTCACAGGCGATCCGGCCTTCCGTCCGCCACCCGGCGCCCTGCAGGGCGCTTTCGCTGAACTGCGCGCCGAAGGGATTGACGATCAGGTGATAGTAGTTCTGCTGGTCGCTTGAGGCCAGGAAGAATTCGATGCAGTCGTCCTCCCAGATCGGCGCCCCGTTCTTTTCGTGGCTCCAGGTGATTTCCCGGTCGGGGACCAGCACGCCGAGGTAGAAGATTTCCCGTTCGGG
>JAVBSD010000453.1:0-3544 GCA_031547325.1 Victivallaceae bacterium
GATTCCGGCGGCGAACCGCCGACCGCGATCCTGGCCCACCACGACATGGCGGCGCTCGGCGTCATCCGCCGGCTCCACGAACTCGGCTTCAAGGTGCCGGACGACTTCACCGTCCTCGGCCACGACCATATCAAGCAGGGACAGGTGTTCATCCCCAGGCTGACCACCATCCGCTACGCGGTCAAGCCGTCGCTTGGCGAAATGCTGGCCGCCACCCTCTTCGAACGCATGAAAGAGCCCGGCCGGGAACGCCGCTCGATCAGCATCTCCCCCGAGCTGATCATCGGCGAAAGCTCCGGTTCCCCAAAGCAAAATCACCCATAACGGAAAGGATCGACGGATGAAACGAATCAAATTCACACTTATTGAACTGTTGGTGGTAATTGCTATTATCACAATTCTCGCCAGTATGCTGCTGCCGGCGCTTTCCAAGGCCCGCGCGGCGGCGCAATCGATCAAGTGCGTCAACAACCAAAAGAATCTGATGCTCGGCATCCACATGTACACCAACGACTACGACGGTGAAATCATGAACGAGATGCATCCGCAGGACACCGATTATTTCTGGATTCACGAATTCATGGCGCTGGTCTTTTCGTGGAACGCCTGTCAGGCTTCTTCCTATGGTTCCTTCCTGCCCAGCATGTTCTGTCCGACGCTGGCCGGGCCGCCGGAAGCGGTGAAAGCGCTTCCCTGGGACGGCTGGCAATACAAAACCTACGGCATGTTCCTGGGCAGCGGCGGCTCGTCGCTGCGCTTCTCGCCGCTGGTCAACAAAAAAGCCGGCTTCTGGACCTCCGGCTTCATGGACGACGGGTCATTGACCATGTCCAGCTCGCGGCTGCCGATCCTGGCCGACGCCACCTTCCCCTGGGTCACCCGGTGGAACACCGGCGAAGCCAGCCGGATCGTCATCATGGGCCACAGCAACCGCGCCAACGTCAGCTTCCACGACGGCCACGTCGAGAGCCTCGACGCCAACGGCATGGCGGCGGTGGGCGTCGCCAAAACCTGGCTGAAATACCAGTGACCGGCCAACGAAAGGAACCTTGATCCGTGTACCGCTTCATCCTGCTCGCATTGTTCGCGCTGGCTTTCTCCGCCCCGGGCGGGGAAGGCCGGCGCATCGACGCAACCTGGCGCATCGCCGTCGCGCCGGAGGCGACCGAAACCGAACGTTTCGCCGCGCAAGAACTGCAAAGCCACCTGCGGCAGATCACCGGACTCACTCTGCCGGTGATATCCGAAGCTGGCGCGGAGGCCCCCCTCCTGGCCATCGCCGCCACCGGCGAAGGGACGGAGCCGGACGCCGACAGCTTCACGGTGCGCTCCGACGCCAACGGCGTATCTCTGACCGGCAGCAATCCCCGCGGCGCGCTGTACGCGGTCTACGCCTTTCTGCGCGAAGTGGCGCAAGTCCGCTGGCTGTGGCCGGGGGATTCGGGGACCTTCCTGCCCGAATCGAATGAAGTCGTCGTCCCGGAGGGACTGCTTATCCGAGAAACCGGCGCCTTTCAATACCGCGGCATCCACTGGTGCCGTCAGCACTACGACGCGGCCACCGAGCTGTGGGGCGCACGCAACCAGCTCAATATCGTCCGCAGCTTCCCGATCTGGTCGGAGGAGATCCGCAGGATGAACGACCGCCGCATCGTCCTGGGCTACCACATGATGGTTTCGCTGCACAACGTCCAACTCGACAAGGAGTTGATGGAGACCCACCCGGAGTGGTTCGCGCTGGCGGACGGACGGCGGCGCCCCGAACAGCTCTGCTGGAGCAACCCGGAAGTCGCCGAATTGATGGTGGAACGCTTTTCGGCCGACATCGCCAAATATCCGGCCATCGAGATCATGAGCATCTTTCCGGCCGACTCCCTGGTCCGCTGCCACTGTCCCGAATGCTCCCGGCTGACGACCACGGATCTGTGGTTCGCCCTGCTCAAAAAAATCGTCGCCGGAGTACGCCAACGCTACCCGGAAATGAAATTCGCCGGCCTGGCCTACCAGATCTACCAGGACCCGCCCTCGGTCGGGCTCGGGGAACTCGACTTCATCGAATACGCCATGTACGACCGCTGTTACGTCCATCCGCTGAACGGCTGCGGCATCAACGCCAAAGCCCTGGCCAGCCTGGAACGGTGGCGGCAGCGGGAAACGCCGGTCGGCATCTACGGCTACGCCTTCGACATGTTCGAAACCGAGGGCGACATGTTCGTTCCCTGGTTCACCGCGATGCAGGACGCCCTGATCACCCTGAAGCGGTTGAACATCCGCTCGGTCATCACCGAAGGCCGCCCGTGGGGATACGCCCCCGAAACCCTCGGCGATCCCGACGTCCGGCACTTCAACCGCAACCGGCTGCTCTATTACCTCTACTGCCGGCTGCTGTGGAACCCGCAGCTGGACATGAACCTTCTGGTCGCGGAGTACTGCCGGTTGGCCTATGGTCCGGCGGCGGAAGCGATGGAGCGTTATTATCTGCAGATGAGCCGGAACTGGGATTCGACCCAATCGGAGGTGCCGTACAATTTCTACGCCCACCAGAGCACCATCGCGGTCGAATTCCTGACCCCGGGGCGGATCGGCGAGTTGCAGGGCTTCTTCACCCAGGCCCTCCGGGCAATCGAAGCTTCCGGCGACGAGGGCCGCCGGGCCTTTTGGACGCGGCAGATCGAGATCGAGCGGAAGTGCTTCGAGCTGTGGGTGGAGGCTTTCCGCAAGGGCCTGGTCGAGCAGCGCCAAGTGGCGGTGCCGTTCTCCCGCGTTCCCGATGACGTTCACAACGGCGCGGAGCTCCCGGAGTTCACCGTCCAGGGCCGCCGGGCGGACTACCCCACCCGCGTCCGCCTGGTCCGGGACGACGAAGCGCTGTCCATGCTGATCGTCTGCGAAGACCCGCGCCTCGAATTGCTGCGGCCGCAAGTCACCGAACCCGGCGGCAAGGTCTGGGAAGACGAATCCATCGAAATCTTCCTGGCCCATCCCGGCGACCCGGCGGGCCAGTACCGCCACTTGGTGGTCAACAGCCTCGGAGTCCAATTCCAGGAGATCGTCACCGGCGTGCCGGAATTCCTTGCCGACGGCGGCCGGGAATTCCTGACCGGCCGGCAGCCGGCGTGGACGGCCGAGGTCCGGCGGAGGGAGAACGCCTGGGAAACGCAAATCCGGATTCCCTTCCGCGAACTGGACGCTTCAACGCCGCTGCCGGATGAGGAATGGCGGCTGATGGTCATCCGTTCCGCGGGGCAGCGGACCGACTACCGCAACAGCGGTTTTCCGACGGCGGCCTACCACGACTACAACTCGTTCGGCCGCATCCACTTTCCCCGCTGACCGTCGAACCGGCCAGCAAGCCCCCGCCCGCCCCAAACGCCCTCCGAAAGTTGAACCCAACTTCCGGGGGGCTTTTCGCACGGCGGGGGCTTTTTGTTTTTTTTTCGTTTTCCCTATTGACAAAATCTTTTTTCCGGCTATAATTATTATAACGTCATACGTATGACACGATGTGACGGGGGATTGACAAAAACAACGATGACCATTACGA
>JAVBSD010000334.1:0-3039 GCA_031547325.1 Victivallaceae bacterium
CGGTTGCACAGCCGTTCGGCGACGTCGAGGTCCGGCTGGATCACCTCGTCGGCGCCGAGGCGCAGCAGGATGCGCCGCTGCATGTCGGAATTGGCTTTGACGATGACCCGGCCGGCGCCCTCCTGCTTGAGCAGGGTCAGCGTCAGGATCATGTCTTCGAAATGCGAACTCAGCCCGATGATGATGGCGTCGAATTTGCGCACCGCGAGCTGGGCGATCGCCTCCGGATTGGTGACGTTGGCGATGATCGCCTCGGTGACTTTGTCCTTGATGCCGTCGACCAGGTCGGGGTTCAGGTCGACCGCGACCACGGTGTTGCCGGCGGCGTTCAGTTCGGTGGCGACGCGGCTGCCGAAGGTGCCGAGTCCGAATACTGCGTAGGTTCTTTTCATGGCGGCTCCTTCGTTTTATCCGATGATGACGCGCTCTTCCGGGTGGCGGAGGCGGGAGGTTTTTTCGCGGCCGAGCAGGAAGAGCATCAGCGTGAACGGGCCCAGGCGGCCGACGAACATCAGGATCACCATCGCCAGTTTGTTGGCCGCGGTCGCCCCGGCGGTCAACCCCGCCGACAGCCCGACCGTGCTGACCGCCGAAACCGATTCGAAATAGGTGTGCTGGGCGGCGGCCGATTCGGTCGACAGCAGCACCGCCCCGGCCGTGGACAGGATCAGGAAGGTGCAGATGATGGTGAACGACTTGAGGATGTAGGACATCGGGATTTCCCGCTTGAAGAAGATCACCCGCTGGTTGCCTTTGAAGGTATTGATGATCGCCATCACCGCCAGGGCCACCGCCACCACCTTGATCCCTCCGGCCGTGGAGCCGGGGGCGGCGCCGATCAGCATCAGGACGATCATCAGGGTCAGGCTGTTGGTCGAAAGTCCCTTGGCGGTCACCGTCCCGTCCGCGCCGACCTGGTCGACGATCGGCACCGTGTTGAAGCCGCCGGAACGGGTGGTGATCGATTGGAAAAATGCGTCGACCGTGCCGATCGGATTGTCGGCGGCCCATTCGAAAAGCCAGATGCCGAGCGCCCCCGCGACAATCAGGATCGCCGTCATCCACAACACGATCCGGGTATGCAGCATCAGCATCCGGCTCTTGTCCTTGCCGTGCGACAGATCGTAGTAGACGTACCAGCCGAGGCCGCCGGTGGCGACCAGCGCCGCGGTGACGACCTTGATCGACACCGGCATGCCGCACAGGCTGTCGGGGTAGGGGCTGAAGCCGGCGTTGCAGAACGAGCCGATCGCATGAAAAATCGCCATGTAAATCGAGTTGTACCAGTTTTCCACCCCGGAGAGCCAGAAGCTGAGCCACAGCGCCAGCGCGCCGACCGCTTCGATGGCGAAGACGAAGATGAGCACGGTCTTGACCAGGCTCTCGGTGTGGCGCAGCGAAAAGTTTTCGTTGAGGTTGGCGATCATCATCGTGTCGTCGACGCTCATCGTCCGCCCCAGAAAAATCATGATCGACGCCGACAGCGTGATGATGCCCAGTCCGCCGAGCTGCACCATGGCGATCAGCAGACATTGCCCGATCCAATTGAGGTCGCCGATCGCCAGGGTCGAGAACCCGGTGACGCAAATCGCGCTGGTGGCGGAAAAGAGCGCGTCGACCCAGCCGATCGGAGTGACGACCCCCTCCGGGCGATAGACCACCCACGGCAGCTTGAGCAACAACGCGCCGAGCGGAATCGCCACCAGAAACGAGCCGATGAAATACATCTGGCCGCGCCTGAACACATTCAGCACTGTGCTTTTCCCTTCAGTCCAGCCGGACGGTTTCGAAGACGAAGCGGTCGCCGGCCGGCTGGTATTCGATCGTCGAAATCGTGCCGTTGCGGGTGACCGAGCCGGCGCAGCTCTCGCCGCGTCCCGACGCGTCGAGATGGGCGAACGGTTTGTGGACGTGGCCGCACAGCGACAGGTCGAGCGTTCCCGCCCGCAGCGCCTCCCGGATTCGGCTCTGGCCGAAGAGACGGTGGCGGACCCGCAGCAGCGGATGTCCTTCATGGAGGGGATAATGGTTGATCAGAATCCGCGGCCGCTCTTTGGGCCGGGCCAGGCGCTCCAGCAGCCAGTCGCGGTCGCGCCGCGACAGGAAGCCCCACGAACACAAAAGATTGGACGGCCGGCTGCAGTTGACCGAATAAAAATCGCACTCCCCGTAGCGCCGCTCCAACGGCAAATCGGTGAACTCGTAGTCGCCATGGGTCAGCCAGGCGGTCATTTCGCGGACCGCCCGGACGCATTGGGGACGTTTGACGTAACAGTCGTGGTTGCCGGGCAGGTAGATCACCGGGATGCCCGAATCGCGCAGCGGCGCGAGAATCGGGCGCACCTTCTCGAATTCGCCCGGCTGCCCGGTGCTGGTCAGGTCGCCGGTACAGATCGCCAGGTCGGGCCTGGTGTCGAGAATGTAGGCGACCGCCAGCGAGAGGCGCCGCAGGTCGTGCTGAAAACGCCGCCGCCAGCGATAGTTGAAAACGCCGACCCAGCGCTTGTCCAGATAAGCCATCCAATCCTCGGCGGCTCCGCCGGCGTGAGGATCGGAAAAATGTACCATCTTCATAGTGTTTGCTTACGGAGCCGTTTGAACCGCCCGGATCAGGTCGGCGAAGCTGTTGCGCCAGTAGCCTTCCGGAGCGATGCTTTCCATCCACGGCGCGATTTCCTTGCGCGCCAGCATGGCGTAGAAAAGGCTGTTCGGCACCTTGGTGCGGTTGTCGATGCGCGTCGCGAGCTTTTTCATGTCGTCGACCGGAAGATCGGCCGGGTTGATGACCAGCACCTCGTTGTTGAAGGGCGACTTGAAACGGAATTCGTCGCGGCTGAAGGTGTCGATCTGGTAGAGCTGCTTGCCGGGACCGTATTCCCACTGGGTGCCCTGGATGCGCCCGGTGAGGGTTTTGGCCTGCTGGATCGCTTCCAGGAGCGCGTTCAGCTCCGTGTCGAACTGCTTGACGGTGGCGAACTCCTGGTCGATCGCGCCTTGCACGTCGGGATGGAGCTGCTCCGGTTTCGGGCGGTTGAAGTA
>JAVBSD010000245.1:0-7643 GCA_031547325.1 Victivallaceae bacterium
GCGGTTTATAACGTCGCCAAAGCCGTCCCCGCCGACGTCCCGGTCATCGCCGACGGCGGCATCAAACAGTCCGGCGACGTCGCCAAAGCCATCGCCGTCGGCGCCAGCTCCGTGATGATGGGCTCCGCCCTGGCCGGCACCGCCGAATCCACCGGCGAAATCACCCTCCACCAGGGACGCCGCTACGTCGTCTACCGCGGCATGGGCAGCCTCGACGCCATGAAGTCCGGCAAAGCCAGCCGCGAACGCTACGGCCAGGCCGACGTCGAAGATGAAAAGAAACTCGTCCCCCAGGGCATCGAAGGCCTCGTCCCCTACCGCGGACCCGTCGCCGATGTGGTGTTCCAGTTCGTCGGCGGCCTGCGCAATTCCCTCGGATATTGCGGCGAACGCACCATCCCGGCGTTTCAGGACCACGCCATCATCGTCCGGGTCACCCAGGCCGGGCTGCGCGAAGCGCATCCCCACGACGTGATCATCACCAAGGACGCTCCGAACTACACCCCGGGCGGATGACTCCGATGGATACCCAGTGCCGCGACCTGAAAGCGGTCGTCGACCGCTTTCAGGGCAAACGCGTCGCCGTCGTCGGCGACCTGATGCTCGACTCCTACGTATGGGGCCGGGTGGAACGCATTTCGCCGGAAGCGCCGGTGCCGGTGGTTCACGTCGAACGCCGCACCTCCTGCCTCGGCGGCGCCGGCAACGTGATGCGCAACGTCGTCACCCTCGGCGGCAAGGTCGCCGCCTTCGGCGTGACCGGCTGCGATTCGATCGGGCGGCAACTGCGGGAACACCTCGACGACTACCGGATCGACACCGCCGGCCTGGTCGAACTCAAAGACCGCCCGACCACCGAAAAACAACGCATCATCGCCGGCTCCCAGCATCTGCTGCGCGTCGATTACGAAGAACTCGGCGAAATTTCCACCGCCATCCGCGGCCGCCTGGTCGAAGCGGTCAGCCGCCGCCTCGACGCCGGCGAATTCGACGCGGTGATCCTCGAAGACTACGCCAAAGGCCTCCTCAGCCAGGAAATGGCCCAGGCCATCGTCGACGCGGCGCGGCGCAACCAGGTCATCGTCGCGCTCGATCCCAAGCCGAGCCACCCCATGCGCCTCAAAGGCCTGACCATGATGAAGCCGAACCTCGCCGAAGCCCACGCCCTTTCCGGCATCCCCCGCGAAGCCGCCCCCGCGGCCGAGCCGGTGCGCCTCCTGCGCCGGATGGCGGAAAAAATCCAGGCCGAGTGGGGCGTCGAATACCTGCTGATTTCGCTGGCGGCCCAGGGCATGGCGCTCTTCAACGGCGATCAGTCGCTGAAGCTGATTCCGACCCGCGCCCGGGAGGTTTTCGACGTTTCCGGCGCCGGCGACACCGTGATCGCGGCGGCGACGCTGGCGCTCAGCACCGGCTGCGGCGGCGAAGCCGCCGCCGAGATCGCCAACCATGCCGCCGGCATCGTGGTCGGCAAGCTCGGCACGGTGACGGTGAGCCGCGAAGAACTGCTTGAATCGCTGGTCCTGTAAAAGATCATGCAAACATCCCGGACCATCGCACCATGACCGTTCCTGAAATCCGCATCGGGCTGGACATCGGCTCCACCACGGTCAAAGTGGTCATCCTGGACGCCGCCGGCAAGGTGACGCACAGCCGTTACCGCCGCCACCTCTCGGAGGTGCGCGAAACCGTGATCGCGCTGCTCGCCGAAGTGGCGGAACTGTTTCCGGGCGCGCCGTGGAGCATGAGCCTGACCGGCTCGGGCGCGATCGCGCTGGCCGATGAGCTCGGACTGCGCTTCGTCCAGGAGGTCATCGCCTCGGGCTTGAGCATCATGGAGCGCATCCCCGACGCCGACGTGATCATCGAGCTCGGAGGGGAGGACGCCAAGCTGACCTTCCTCTCGGGCGGGTTGGATCAGCGCATGAACGAAACGTGCGCCGGCGGCACCGGCGCGGTCATCGACCAGATGGCGGCGTTCATCCGCACCGACGCCGACGGGCTCGACGCGATGGCGCTCCGCCACCAGACCATTTATCCGATCGCGTCGCGGTGCGGCGTTTTCGCCAAAACCGACATCCTGCCGCTGCTCAACGAGGGCTGTTCCCGCGAGGACATCGCCGCCTCGATCATGCAGGCGGTGGTCAACCAGACCATCTCCGGGCTGGCGCGCGGCCGCGCCATCAGGGGAAAGGTGGTTTTTCTGGGGGGCCCCCTGGCTTTTCTCCAGTCGCTGCGCGAGCGTTTTCAGGTCACGTTGAAGCTCGACGACGACCACGCGGTCTTCCCGCAGTACGCCGAATTTTTCGTCGCCCTGGGGGCGGCGCTGCATGCCGCGAAGGGACCGCTTGAAACCCGGCCGCTGGACGGGCTGTTCGAAATTCTGCGCCGTCCGGGCCGCGACGCGGGGGCGCAGCGGCTGGCGCCGCTTTTCCGCGACGCCGGCGACTATGAGGATTTCCAGCGCCGCCACGCCGGCGAAGGGGTCGAATCGCTGCCGCTGGAAAATGCCTCCGGCGACGCCTGGCTCGGCTTCGATTCGGGGTCGACCACCATCAAGGCGGCGCTGATCGACGCCGCGGGGCGCATTCTCTACAGCTCCTACGGCCCCAACAAGGGCGATCCCCTGACCGCGGCGATCGGCATCCTCAACGAGATTTACCTCCGCAAAGGTCCCGAGCTGGTCATTCGCGCCGCCGCGGTCACCGGGTACGGCAGCGGTCTGCTGGCCGCCGGGCTGCGCGCCGACATCGACGAGGTGGAAACCGTCGCCCACTTCACCGCGGCGCGTTTTTTCCAGCCCCAGGTCAGTTTCATTCTCGACATCGGCGGGCAGGACATCAAATGCATGCGCATCCGCGACGGGGCGATTTCGCGCATCCAGCTCAACGAAGCCTGTTCCGCCGGCTGCGGCTCCTTCATCGAGAACTTCGCCAACTCGCTCGAAATGCCGCTCTCGGATTTCGTCGACGCCGCGTTGAAGGCAGCCGCGCCGGTCGACCTCGGCACCCGCTGCACCGTCTTTATGAATTCCAAGGTCAAGCAGGCGCAGAAGGACGGCGTCGAAGTCGGCGACATTGCCGCCGGCCTCTCCTATTCGGTGGTGCGCAACGCCTGCTACAAGGTGATCAAGATCACCAACATCGAGGAACTCGGAACCCACGTGGTCGCCCAGGGCGGCGCTTTTGCCAACGACGCGCTGCTGCGCGCTCTGGAGCTGGAGCTGCGTTGTCCGGTGGCGCGTCCGGCCATTGCCGGGCTGATGGGCGCCTTCGGCGCGGCGCTGATCGCCAGGGAGCGCGGTCCGGCCGCCGGCGGCACCCGGCTGCTCGACGCCGCGGAAGCCGCCGGATTTTCCGCCCGGATGACCACCGCCCGCTGCCGTCATTGTACCAACAACTGTCTGCTGACCATCACCGCCTTCGGCGACGGGCGGCGTTTTATTTCCGGCAACCGCTGCGAGCGCGGCGCGGAGGCGACGCCGCAGGATGTCCCGAACCTCTACGCCTACAAATACCGGCGTCTTTTCGAGCCTTACGTGCCGTTGGAGCGGGAGCGGGCGAAGCGCGGCGCGGTGGGCATTCCGCGGACCTTGAACATCTTCGAAAACTATCCGTTGTGGTTTACCATGTTCACCCGGCTCGGCTTCCGGGTCGAGCTGTCGGCGCCTTCTTCGAAGGAGCTTTTTTTCAAGGGGTATGAAACCATTCCGTCGCAGACCGTCTGCTATCCGGCCAAGCTGGCCCACGGCCATTTGCTCGACCTGGTCGAGCGCGGCGTCGAAACCATTTTCTATCCCTGTCTGCCCCGGGAGCACGGCGATTATCCGAACCAGGACGCCAAGTTCAACTGTCCGGTGGTCGGCGGGTATCCCGAGCTGCTGGCCAGAAATCTGGGCATTCTCGAAGAGCGCGACGTCAAGCTGATCCACGATTTCCTGCCGCTGGAGCCCAAGGTGCTGGCGCGGCGGCTGCGCAACATTCCGCTCTTCAACGGCATTCCCCAGGCGGAGCTGGAAGCGGCGGTCGAAGCCGGATTCGCCGAGCTCGACAACTTCCGCCGCGACATGCGGCAGGCGGGTGAAAAGGTATTGGCCGGGCTGGAGGGTTCGGGGCGTTTCGGCATCGTGCTGGCGGGGCATCCCTATCACGCCGATCCGGAGATCCACCACGGCATTCCGGAATTGATCGCCTCCTGCGGCATGGCGGTGTTGACCGAAGATTCGGTGGCGCATCTGATGCCGCCGCCGAACCCGTTGCGGGTGGTCGACCAGTGGACCTATCATTCGCGGCTGTACCGCGCGGGGGCTTACGCGGCCAACACGGAAAACATTGCGGTGCTGCAGTTGGTTTCCTTCGGCTGCGGCCTCGACGCGATCACCGCCGACCAGTTGGAGGAGCTTGTCACGCTCAAGGGGCGGCTTTACGCCCAGATCAAAATTGACGAGGGGGCCAATCTCGGGCCGGCGCGCATTCGCATCCGTTCGCTGCTGGCGGCGCTGCGCGAGCGCGCCGAGCGAAAGGCGCCGCCGGTCACGGTCAGGGAATACCGTGATGCGCCGCCGTTCACGGCGGAGATGCGCAAGACCCACACCATTCTGATTCCCCAGATGTCGCCGGTGCATTTCCAGTTCGTCGAAACGGTTTTTCAGGCGGAGGGGTACAAGGTCAAGCAGTTGCCGGCGGTGGATCGCGCCGCCATCGATCTGGGGTTGCGTCACGTCAACAACGACGCCTGTTTTCCGGCGATCGTGGTGATCGGGCAATTATTGCAGGCGGTGCATTCCGGGGAATTCGACCGCGACCGGGTGGCGCTGTTGATTTCCCAGACCGGCGGCGGCTGTCGCGCCACCAACTACATCGGTTTTTTGCGCAAGGCCATGATCGATTCGGGGATGGAGCACATCCCGGTGATTTCCTTCAACATGCGCGGGTTGGACCGCAATCCGGGATTTCGGATTTCGGGGCGGATTCTCAGGCGGATCATGATGGCGGGGTTGTATGGCGACGCGTTGATGCGGGTTTTGCTGCGGGTGCGGCCTTATGAGGCGGTGCCGGGCAGTGCCGACAAGTTGGCGGAGGAGTGGGCGGAGCGGGGCAGGAAGCACATTGCGTCGGGCAATGTCATTGCCTTTGACCGCAACATGTTCGCGATGATCAAGGCGTTCGATGCGTTTCCCCTGGCGACCGAGGAGCGCAGGCCGCGGGTGGGGCTGGTCGGGGAGATCCTGCTCAAATATCATCCGGGGGCCAACAACAACGCGGTATCGCTGATTGAGGCGGAGGGCGGGGAAGCGGTGGTATCGGACATTATGGATTTCGTCTTATACACCTTTTACGATCAAATCTTCAATTACCGGCATTTGGCGGGTTCGTGGCGGGGATATGCGTCGGGGGTATTGGGGATTGGATTTCTGGAATTTTCGCGTTGGGCGATGCGGATGGGCTTTCGGCGCAGCAAGCGCTTTATGCCGCCGATTCGTTTCAGTGAATTGCGCAAGAAGGCGCGCAGTCTGATTTCCCTTGGCCATCAGACGGGTGAGGGGTGGTTATTGGCGGCGGAGATGGTGGAACTGCTGGAGTCCGGGGTCAACAACATTCTGTGTATGCAGCCGTTTGGCTGTTTGCCGAATCACATCACCGGCAAGGGGTTGTTGAAGGAGTTGAAGAGGCGTTATCCGGATGCGAACATTACGGCGATCGATTATGATCCGGGGGCGAGCGAGGTGAACCAGATGAATCGGATCAAGCTGATGATGTCGGTCGCCAAGTAAAAAATCCCCTTATTTTGGGGAGAGCTTGGGGAAGACCCGGAGCGCATTGAGACAAAACACCTTATCGTGCTCCGCCTCCGGCACCAACCGCCGAATCACCTCAATATACCCCGCCAAACCAACCAACGGCCAGTCCGAGCCGTAAAGCAGCTTTTCATAATCCCCCAAATACTCCATCCACGTACGGATGTGATCGAGATAACCACGGTAACGCGCACAGAAATCATCAGGCTCGATCGTCCCGGCGGCGAGACCGGAAAGGTCGATGCAGACGTTGGGGTTTTTGGCCGCCACCGCAGTGGCGTCGACAATCCACGGATTGCCGTAGTGAGCCATCACGAAACGGACGCGCGGGAAATTGACCGCCGCCTCGTCGACATTCAGCGGGTGAGCGTATTTTAACACCCCCCGCGCATTGGCGGTGTCCCCGGTGTGAATCACCACCGGCACATCCAGACTCTCGGCCAGCTCGAAAAATCCGTGGTGCAAAGGATCGTTGACGTAAATTCGGCTGTAGCCGCAGTAGAGCTTGAGCCCGACACAGCGCGGCGCGGCCAGAGCCCGGGCGAAAGCGTCCAGGGTTCGCGGCAGCTTGGCCCGGGTCAATGCCTCGCTGGTCAGGCCGCAGCAGTGGTAAATGAACGGCGGCGGCTCGCCGCCGGGGCCCGCCAGGTCGGGCAGCATCGGCGCAACCATCGCCGGATCGTCGCCGCCGGAACCGGCCCCCATCGCCACCGCCGCCGCAACGCCGTTGGCGCGAAAGGCCTCCGCGAGGTGCTCCGCCGAGTTTTCATGCCCCGCCGCGCGCGCGGTTTCGCGGAACCCCTCATGGCTGGAAAAATGAATGTGAGCATCGATAATCACAAGCGCCGAATCCTTTCACCAATTATTCGCGGACGATGACCACGCCCGGCGGCGCGGTCACGTCGGTGACGACTTCGCCGTCCGCGCCGAAACGCCGGCTCACCGTGACGGTCCCCTGCGGAGTGACGAAATCGCCGGAAGCGCAGTCCACCCCGGCCCGGGCCGGAACGACGCGCAGCTTGCGGCAGCCGGGTTCGAGAATTTCGACGCCGAGAATGCCGCGCAGACACTGCCAGGCCGGAGTGCCGCCCCAGGCGTGGGAGTAGTCGCCGCAGTTCCAGCACTCCTTCAAGCCGTCGGGGTGCTCGGCGACGATGGCGTCCCAGCGCCGCAGCAGCTCCGCGCCGCAGCGCTCGAAAGCTCCCCGGCGGTGCACCGCGTCGAAAAGGTAATGCATGAAGTAGGGCTGGGGCTGCAGCAGCTCCGGATCGCGGACGCAGCGCTCCAGCAGCGCGTCGGCCCCGGCTTCGTCCGCCAGGCCGAAAGCCACCGCCAGCGCGTTGGTATGGACCGAAAAAGCTTCGACGCCGTCCTCCGGCGGCAGGAATCCGCCCGGCGCGACCCGCGAAATGCCGGGAATGCCGTCGGCGAAAAGCCCCCGCTCCGGCCGCCACAGAAGTTCGCGGAAAGCCGCCCGGGCCGCGTCGGCCCGGCTCCGCCACTCCGGCGCCTCGGCCCCCTCCCACGCCGCCAGTTCGAGCGCAACCTCCAACGCATGAATGTAAAAGGCGGTCATCGCCCCCATTCCCCGCCCCGCCGGCGGATGGTGATAATCGCGTTCGCCGTCGACGATCCAGTCGATGAACATGTAGTTGGGCGCCTGCGACACCAGCCCCTCCGGCCCGGTGTATCCGGCGAAGCGCTCGAGAATCAGCCGCACCGCCATGCGGGTTTCGTCCAGAATCGCCAGGTCGCCGGAAAAAAGGATGTATTCGCGGATCATGTCGAGGTAGAGCAGCGAATAGGAGGTGTGGAAGATGACCCCGTTTTTGTCTTCGACCAGCCG
>JAVBSD010000455.1:0-4969 GCA_031547325.1 Victivallaceae bacterium
AGTTGCCGCAAATCCGGCCGCGACACCGCGGCCGCGACCAGCCGCGGATATTCGTCGCGGTAAAAATGGCTCACCGACGCGGCGTAGCCGCGGCAGTCGAGTTCAAGCTGATCCAGCGCGCTGCGCCGCCAGTTGTAATCCTGCCCGGCCGCCAAACCGGCAAGGTCCATGACCCCGGCCGATTCGTCGAGACACCCCCGATAGCTGTCGGTAACCTCCAGCGCCCGCCGGTTGACCTCCTTGACCGCCGCCTCGAATTCGCCCAGGGCGCCGGAACAGCTTCGCTGATCCAGCGGCCGGGCGTCGCCGTAAAGCACTGCGTCGGAAGCCTCCGAGACGATCAATTCCACCGCGATGGCGCTCCGGTTGTTCCCGGCGATCGCCCCGGTCAGAACCAGGATGAAAATCACGGTGAAAACCTTGACCAGCGCCAGGCGCGGATCGCGGCGCAGAAAAAGCAATCCGAAAATCGCCCCCGCAAAAAGCGCCACCACCGCCGCCGCCGCAATCAGCCACCCGTACGAATGCGGCAGCATCGTCGGCAACATGAACAACTGCCAGCCGATCCAGGCGATTCCGCCCAGGGTCAGCACCGCCCAGGCCGCGCGGTGACCTTCCCGCGCCGCCCCTCCCGCCGGCGCGTCGCTCATCCGGCGCCTCCCCGGCAAATGCTGAGAATCATCCGCTCCAGGACCAGCCGCGCCTCGCCGCCGCCGGTGACCAGCGCCACATTGGTATCGAGCAGCGCCGAAAAAATCCTTTTGAGGTCGGCGTCCCCGAACCCGAGCGCGGTTTCACAAAGCTTATAGGCGCGAAACGGATGCAGCGACAACAGCATGTTGTCCGGATGCCTCTCCTTGAGCGCCGGGTCGAGAGCCGAAAAATAATTGGGGCCGATGCGCCGCGGCACCTCGAGCTCGGCCATCGCCTGCCGGGTGTTCAAAATGTCGGAAAACGCGCCGGCGGCGGTGTAGAGCATCGACAGCTCGAAACCGCTCGAACGGGTCCCCTTCATCTGCCGGATCAGGTCGTTGACCACCGCCAGCGCCGCTTTGGCGTCGCGCGCCTGCAGCGCCTGGGCGAATTCCCAGCCCAACGCCTCGGGCGTCGCCGAAACCACCTGCCGCACGTCGGCCAGGGTGGCGCGGTTGCGCTCCGGCCCGAGAAAGGTGAAGAGCTTTTCGAGCTCCGTCTGCAGCCGCGCCGTATCCGCGCCGACCGCCGCGATCAGCAGCTCCGCCGCGCGCGGCTCCAGAGTCTTGCCCCAGCTCGAACACAGCTCACTCAAACGCTGCTGCATCGCCTGGGCGAAGTCCTTGCTCCTGGAATTGACCGAGTTGTACACTTCGATTTCGGCGCCGGGACAGGCCTTCAACCCCTTGGCCGCGCTCTTGCGCTGATCCAGCCCCGGTCCCGACCACAGGAAATCGACGCCTTCGGGCAGCCCCTCCTTGAGAAGCTTCGCCAGCCGCTCCCAGGCCGCCTTGAGCGCGGCGTCGGTGGAATCGAGCCGGTCGAAAAATAAAAAATTCCTCAGCCACAAGGTTTTCCCGTCGCCGAAAAAAGGCGGCGTACACAGCGAATTCGCCGCCGCGCCGAGCAATTCCACCGGATCGGCGTCGCCGGCGTCGCCGGCGAGAAACTCCCAGTCGGGATTCCGCTCGGCGTCGCCGCCGGCCCAACGGTCGGCCAGTTCGCGGGCGCGATTCTTGATCGCAAATTCATCGCTGCCGGTAATCAGGACAAAACGGCCCATGGCCTCACTCGGATTTGCGTCCGCAGATGCGTTCGATGAAATATTTGGGCCGGGCGCGGACGTCGTCGTAGACCCGCCCGAGGTATTCGCCGAGAATGCCGAGCCCGATCAACTGGACGCCGGCCAGCACGAACAGACCGGAGAAAATCAGCAGCTGGTCGGTATCCTCAGACAGATGCACCACGATCTTGAGCACGATCAGCGTCAGCCCGGCCAGAAATCCGGCCGTCGCCGCCAGCACTCCGAAATAGGTCAGCAGCCGCAGCGGCATGGTGGTCATGCAGGTCAGCAGATTGAACTGCAGATTGATCAGCTTGAAAAAGGAATACTTCGACTCGCCGATCGCGCGCTCGCTGTGCGCCACCGGAATTTCACAGGTGTAGCGGGCGAAGCTGTTGCCCAGCACCGGAATGAAAGTGGAATTCTCCGAACAGTCCAGCATCGCCTCGACGATGTGCCGGCGGTAGGCGCGGAGCATGCAGCCGTAGTCGTGCATCTTCACCCCGGTGGCGCGCTGGGCGACCTTGTTGACCATCTTCGACGCCAGCCGCCGGAACATGGTGTCCTTGCGCTGCTGGCGCACGGTGCCGACCACATCGTAGCCCTCTTCGGCGCTCTGGACCAGCCGGGGAATCTCCTCCGGCGGGTTCTGCAAGTCGGCGTCGATGGTGATCACCAGATCGCCGCGCACCTGCGCAAAACCGGCCATGATCGCCGAATGCTGTCCGTAATTGCGGTTGAGCATGCAGCCGATCACCCGGTCGGGATGTTTTTCGGAAGCCCGCTCCATGATTTCCGGCGAGGTGTCGGAACTGCCGTCGTCGACCAGGATCAGTTCCCAGCGTTTGCCGGTCATCTCCAACGCCTTGACGGTACGGTCGATCAATTCCACGAGGCAGCCGGCTTCATTGAAAACCGGCACCACCACCGAAACGAATTCCACAGCTTTGGGTTTAATTGCCATCGTTCGTTATTTCCTCTTTGAAAACCGGCACCGGGTCGAGTACCCACGCCACCAGTTTGCGCTTGCCTTCCTTTTCATGCACGAAACTCGATTCCTTGTAATCCGGCGCCTCCCAGTCGAGGCAGCCGCCGGCCGGCGGCAGTTCCCCGCCCAGCTTCCGGACGATCCGGTCGTCGGAGACGATCATCAGCCGGCCGCCCTGATGCTTTTCGAGCAGCCGCCGGAACTCCCGGGCGGCGGCCGCGCGGTCGGCCTCGACCCGGCGCTGCGCCTCCTCCAGCGTCATCCCGGGAGGCAAATCGTCCTTGTCGGCGTCGAAGTGGACCCGCACCAGGGTCATCGGACGGTCGCGATCCATATAGTAGATCAGCGGCCCGCGCGCCTCGGGCAGAAACAGGATGATCTGATCGGACGGCGTCCGGTCCGCCAGCGGCACCAGCTCCCCGCAAATGAATTTTTCCGTGGTCCGGAAGGAATCCAGACTGGGAATCAGGCATCCGAAAATGCAGCCGATGATGACCGCGCCGCCGACGATGAAGCCGAGCGAAGATTCCGGCAACCCGAAGACCCCGGCCAGCCGGGCGCGGCGTTTCGGCGCCTCCAGCAACAGATTCAAGCCGAGGGCGAGCGCCCCCCCCGTCGGCAATCCGACGTACATCAACAGCGGCAGATCGATATCCAGCCGCGATTCGATGATCGGAAAAACCGCCAGGGTCAGGATCAACAGCGACGCGGCGCCGACGATGGCGTAACGCATCAGCTCCAGAAGCCGGCGCTCCCAGCGCTCCCGCCGTTCGGCATTGAGGAAGTCGGCGATGAAGAGCGCGCAGAAAGGCACATTGGGCAGGATGTAGTACCAACGCCGCGACTGCGACAAAGTGAACAACAGAAAAATCACCGCCATGATCCAGGCCAGCGTGATCGTCGAACGCTCAAGCTTGAGGCGATCCCGGAACCGGCACCAGATCGCCGCCAGAAACAGCAGCGTCCACGGCGCCAGCAGCCGCCCCGGCAGCTCGTAGACGTAGACGAAAAACAGCTCTTCGTCGTGGTCGAACGCGGCGAAGGCCCGGACGATGTTTTCCCGCCACAAGAGCTCCAGCGCGGACAATTCCTGTTCCGGCCAGGTGTAATAATCGGGCATCGCCGAAGTCCCCGCCAGCACGAAAGGAACCAGAAACAGCCCGAACATCAGCACGAACGCCAGGATATTGCCGACCTTCAGGTGCTTCAGCCACAGCTTGCCGGGCAGCAGAATCACCGCCGCCGCCGCCATCGGCACGATGATCGAGGGCAGCCCCTTGGTCAGCGCGCCGGCGAAGCAGATGAAGTAAAACAGCAAATAATGCAGGAACCCGGCTTTTTCCCGGCAGTGATAGAGCCAGGTCACCGCCAGAATGATCGCGGCCATGTTCTCCATGTCCGCCTCGCCGGAACGGCCGAGAAAGACGAAACCGTAGCAGCCGGCCATCAGCCAGCCCGCCGTAATCCCGGTGCGCCGGTCGAACATCATCGTGCCGAGCCGCACCGTCCCCCACAACGCGATCAGCCCCGCCAGCGCGCTGGGCAGCCGGACGGCGAATTCGTTGATCCCGCAGGTGATGTAACCGGCGAGCGCGATCAGCCAATAGGAAAGATGCGGCTTGTCGAAATAGACCTGCCCGTTGATCGCCGGATGCAGCCAGTCGCCGGAAAGATGCATTTCGCGGGCGATCTCGGCCCAGCGGTCCTCCGAACCGGAAAGCCCGCCCAGCCAGTTGAAGGCGAGGAGAATCGCAGCGGCAACCACATAGAGCACCAACTCGGAACGGCGGCCCGCTGTCTGATCGGAAATCATAGATACTTGCCCTTATGCGCCCGGGTCAGCACCCGGCGGATCGCCAACACCACGTCATCGACGTCGCGCTCGGTCATTTCAGGGAAGAGCGGCAGCGAACCGATCCGATCGGACTTCCACTCCGTCTCCGGCAGCATCCCGGCTTCGCAGCCCATCTTCTCCCGGTAATACTTCTGCCTGTGGGCGCACAGGAAATGCAGCCCGCTGCCGATGTTTTCCTCCTTGAGCGCCGCCATGAACTGATTGCGGGTGATCGCCGGGGAACAGATCCGCACGATCATCAGGTGCCACGCCGACTCGAAGTCGTAGCCGGTCGGATCGGCCAGCGGACGAATCTCGTCGAGGCCGGCCAGCTGCTGCCGGTAGTACATGGCCAGGTGTCTCCGCTTGGCGTTGTTCTCTTTGAGGCGCG
>JAVBSD010000371.1:0-6792 GCA_031547325.1 Victivallaceae bacterium
GGCTGCTGCCGGATCTTCAGGCGCTTTACCGGGGGGGCAGCCGGCGGCCGCGCATCCGCTTCTACGTCGGACGCGAGGGGATGGAGATCGTCGACAACGAACTGCTCGAAGTCGGGGACGGCGAATACTTTTATTTCGGCAGCGTGCGCGAGATGATCCGCAGTTCCAGCGAGGGGCATTTGAGCGATTACTACCGCAAGCGCATCGCCCGCGGCGTCTGGTCCAACGCCATCCGGGTGCGGGGGCCGGAGGAGGAGCTGCCGTATATGCAGCACGGGCTGGAACACCTGCGGCGGATTCGTTATTTGAGGCGCCCGATTTTCGAGGACGTCGCCGGGCTCTACATCTACGGCGGCAAGGTGGCGGTGATTTCGGCGCTGAAGGAAAATTACGCGATGATCATCGAGAGCGCCGAGCTGTCGATCCTGCTCAAAAATATCTGGCTGGCGGTCTGGGAAACCGCTGAAGAGCCCGACCCCGGAAACGTTCCGTTGCCGGACTTTCGGCACGAATGACGAAAAAAATCTTAAAATTGCCGGATTTGCCGGATTTTCTCCTTGAAATTCTTTCCCAAGGCAATTATATTCATGGCGTACCAATTGTTTCGAGGCTTTAAGTAACCTAAAATAAGGTGCCTGGATGAAATTTCACAGTAAGTGGTTGGCGGTGGCACTGGTGCTGCTGACGGTTGCCGGAATCGCTTCGCCCGTTCGGGCCGATGAGAGCAATATGATCATGAAGCTCGGCCGCGGCATAGCCAATATCGGCTTCGGTCCGCTGGAGCTGCTGATCCGTCCCTACGACGTCTCGCAGCGCCAGGGCAACGTGGCGGCGCTGACGTACGGGGTGCTGGCGGGCGTCTGCTACACCGTCGCCCGCGAGGTGGTCGGAGTCGTCGATGTGGTGACTTTCCCGATTCCGCTGCCGGGTTGCACCGACGACCGGCTCGAAAGCGGCTGGGGCTACGGCCCGCTGATGCGTCCGGCCTGGGTGATCGACGCCAATCACAACGCCTTCAGCTTCTTCTATAACGACGACGCGATGATGACCAACCAGTAGTTGTCGCCAGTCCCATCCATTCGGCCCGCTCCTGTGGCGGGCTTTTTTTTGTTGAATGAGGCTGTCCGAAGTGAAGGCGGCCGGTATCGGAGTATTTACAGATGAGTTTTTCCTGCGGTTTCGTCGGCCTTCCCAATGTCGGCAAGTCCACGCTGTTCAACGCTTTGTGTAAAGGTGGCGCCGAGGCTGCCAACTTTCCGTTCTGCACCATCGACCCCAACACCGGCATCGTGCCGGTGCCGGATGAGCGCCTGACGGTGCTGGCCAAGCTGGAAAAATCCGGCAAGATCATCCCCTCGGCTCTGAAGTTCATCGATATCGCCGGGCTGGTGGCCGGCGCCAGCCAGGGACAGGGACTGGGCAACCAGTTTCTCGGACACATCCGCAACGTCGACGCGATCGCCCACGTGGTGCGTCTTTTCGCCGCGCCCGACGTGGTTCATGTGGCGGGGAAGGTATCGCCGGTGGCCGACCTGGAGGTGATCCTGACCGAACTGATGCTGGCCGACCTGGAAATGGTGGAGCGCCGCCTCGACAAGTCGCGCAAGCAGGCGCGTTCCGGCGAGGCCGACGCCAAGCTCGAAGTCGAAGTGCTGCAGTCCTTTGCGGCGCAGCTCGCCGAGGGCAGGCGCCCGGAGTGGGACCGCGCCGACGCCAAAGTCGCCGCCGTCGTCAAACAATTGGGGCTGCTGAGCATCATGCCGGCCTTCATCTGCGCCAACACCGACGAGGAAACGTTCCGCAATTTCGCCGCGGACCCGGCGGCGCAGACGCTGGTCGAATACGCCGCCGGACACGGCATGGAGGTGATTCCGGTCTGCGCCAAGCTGGAGGCGGAGCTCGGCGAGCTCGACGCGGAGGAGGCGCAGATGTTCATGGAGGAGCTCGGCATCTCCGAAACCGGTCTGACCAGGGTGATTCACACCGGGTACCGGCTGCTCGAATACATCACATTTTTCACCGCCGGGCCGATGGAAGCGCGGGCGTGGACGGTCACGGCGGGGACGCCCGCGCCGCAGGCCGCAGGCAAGATTCACACCGACTTGTGCCGCGGTTTCATCCGCATGGAAACGGTGGGCTACGACGATATGGTTGCGGCGGGGGGATGGAATCAGGCCCAGTCCGCCGGCAAGCTGCGCATCGAGGGGAAGGAATACATCGTCCGGGACGGCGATGTGATTCACGTGCGTTTTTCGGTTTGAGTTCATAACCGGGGGGAGGGGGCGGAGTGATGAGGGATTACCAGGTTGGGGCTTTTTATTTTCCGGATTTTCATCCGGACCGGCAGATGCAGGCGGTCAACGGTCCGGGGTGGACCGAATGGGAGCTGATCAGGAATGCCCGGCCGCGTTTTGCCGGCCATCGTCAGCCGCAGCGGCCGGTGTGGGGCTGGGAGGACGAATCCGATCCGGCGGTGATGGCGCGCAAAATCGACGCCGCGGCGGATCACGGGTTGGATTTCTGGCTTTTCGACTGGTATTATTACGACACCGGGGCGTTTCTCGACGGTTGTCTCGACCGGGGTTTTCTGGCTGCGCCGAATCGTGACCGGATCAAATTCGGTCTGATGTGGGCCAATCACGACTGGTATCGCATTCACGGCTGGGACCCGCGCAGCGGCGTCACGCCGCCGTTGGATCATCCGGGCCGGGTCACCCAGGAAACCTTCGAAGAAATCGCCGATCTGGTGATCGAACGTTACTTCAAGCAGCCCAACTATCTGACCATCGACGGTTGTCCGGTGTTCAGCATCTACGAGGTCGGGACTTTCGCCTTGAGTTTCGCCGACGAGGATGAGATGGCGCGGGCGGTGGAGTCGTTTCGGGGCAAGGTGCGGCGGGCCGGGTTTCCGGATTTGCATTTGAACATCATTTACTGGGGCATGCCCAATTTGCCGGGCGGGCGGACGCCGGACAACTGGGCGCAGGTATTGGCGCCGTTGAAGGCGGACAGTGCGACCAGTTACACCTGGGTCCATCATGGGGCGTTCGACGAGTTTCCGGTGAGCAATTATGCTTTGGCCCGGGAAAAGTATCTTGCCGCGTGGGCCGAGGCGCGCGCTGAGTTGCCGGTGCCGTATTTTCCCAACGTGACCATGGGGTGGGACAATTCGCCGCGTTGTGCGGCGGGGGTGCCGTGGGAGAAGCCGTTGCCGCATGTGGTCAATCCGATTTTGGGCGGCAATACGCCGGAGGAGTTCAGGAAGTCGTTGGAGGCGGTCAAGAATTTTCTTGACGTCAATTTGGATCAGCCGGGGACGATTTTGATCAATGCCTGGAATGAGTGGCCGGAGAGCAGTGTGCTTGAGCCGGAGGAGCGGTATGGGTACGGGTATCTCGAAGCGATCCGCGACACCTTCCCTCCCTCCCAAAAATAAAAAATAGTCCGTCTGATGTGCGCATCAGATGGACTATTTTTTTATTTTTGCAGCACCGCGATGGCGGTTTCGACGTTGCCGAAAGGCGCGCTGACCTGAATCCCATCGACCCAAGACGCCACCTCGGCGGCAATCTCCCGGGCAATGGCAATCCCCACCGCACGCTGAGCCTCCTTGTCGACAACGGCAGCCATGCGCTCCATGACCCGATCCGGAACGATGACGCCGGGAACCTCGTTTTTCATGAACTCGGCATTGCGCAAACTGGCCAACGGCCACACGCCGGCAATCACCGGCAACCCCAAATGCCCGATCCGGCGCAAAAAACCAATCAACGCCTCCGGCGAAAACACCGGCTGGGTAATGATGAAATCCGCCCCCGCTTCAGCCTTGGCGCAAATACGGCGGTATTCACGCTCAAGATCGATGGCGTTGGGGTCCAGGCCGACACCAATCACACAGCGGGTCTGCATTTTCAGCGGCCGGCCGCCCGCCTCCAGCCCGCGGTTCAACCGCCGCTGCATCTCGGCCAGCCCCACCGCGTCAACGTCGAAAACACCGCTGCTCGACGGATAATCGCCGAGCTTCGGCGGATCGCCGGTGATGAAGAGAATGTTGTCGATCCCCGCCTGAGCCGCCCCCAGCAACTCCGCCTGCAAGCCGATCAGACTGCGGTCGCGGGCGCAACAGTGCATCACCGCCTCGATGCCGGCGTCGCGCTGAATGGCCAGCGCGGTAATCAACGGCGAAATCCGGGCGCTGGCCCGCGGACCGTCGGGAATGTTGATGGCGTCCACCCCGACTTCACGACAACGTTTCGCCTTGGCAACCACGCCGGAAAGGTCGAAGCCGGGAGGCGGAGTGATCTCGATCGAAGTCACCCATTCGCCGGCGGCCAGCTTGGCCCCGAACCGGGAACGGTCGGCGAGCGGAATCTCCGGCATCGCGGCGGCTTCCGATTCGGCGGTGATTTCAACCAGGCGGCGCGATTCGCTGTTGACGAAACTCTTGAGCGAAGAAGCCATTTCGGCGATGTGCTCGGGCCCGATGCCGCAACAGCCGCCGATGCCCCGGGCGCCGAGAGTGGCGTAACGCTGGGCGTAGGTGGTGAAATATTCGGGGCTGTTCATGTACATGGTGCGGTTGTCGATGCGCTTGGGCTCGCCGGCGTTGGGCTGGACGACGATCGGGAGATCGACCCGGCCCGCCAGCGCCTCCAACGCGCCGAGCGTGCTGTCCGGCCCCTTGCCGCAGTTGAGCCCCCAGGCGGTCGGAGGACGGTCGGCGGCGGCCGCGGCCGCCAGGAAGTCGTCGAGCGCCCTGCCGTCGCCGATGCCCCGCCCGCCGCCGTCGAGAACCAGGCTCAGCAGGTAGGGCAGTTCGGTTCCGGCGATCGCCGCGACGGCGCGTTCGACGTCGGCGATACCGGACAGGGATTCGAAAATGATGAAGTCCGCCCCCGCTCCGGCCAACGCTTCGACCGCTTCGCGGAGGACCGCCGCCGCCTCTTCCGGCGGCGCCCCCGGCGGCAATTCGCCGGCCGGGCCGACCGAACCGGCGATCAGGGCGTCGTCGCCGGCGCATTCTCTGGCCAGCTCGACGGCGCGGCGGTTGATGGCGCCGGCGGCGTCGGCGAGGCCGAAGGCGCGCAGTTTGTTGCGGTTGGCGTTGAAGGTGTCGGTGGTCAAGACATCGGCGCCCGCGGCCAGGTAGTTGCGGTGGATGTCGCGGATGGTGTCCGGCGAAGTCAGGACCAGGTTTTCAAAGGAGGTGTTGACGAAAAAATGGCGCCGGTAGATTTCCGTGCCCATTGCGCCGTCGAAGACGACCAGGCCCCGCGCCAGCCGCGCCTGCAATTTGTTTTCACCCGCCATGCCGCCATCCCGTTTTTTTCCAGTAATATAGCAGGGAAAAGCGTTTTTTCAACGGAGCCGCGGTTTCTTTTTCGGTTTCCGGGAGGTTGCAAAAAACACCGTCCGGTGGCATATTAACGGCAAAGCCAAGCGAGGAAACGAAACCATGACGGCGTCCCGGACCATTGCCTTCGCCCCGTATGCCATCCTGCGGGACTTCGACCTTTCGGTCTCCCGCAGCGTCTACGGCGAAACCGTCGAGGAACCCGAACACCGCCACGACTTTCAGGAGCTGGTGCTGATCGCCGGCGGCCGGGGCGTACATCTCTTCGACGGCGAACGCTTCGAAATCAGCGCCGGCGATGTTTTTTTCATCCGTTCCGGCCAGTCGCACGCTTATTGCAACATGGAGTCGCTGGAACTCTACACGATCTTGTTTTTCGACCGGATTCTGGAGCCGTTCCGCAATGAATTCGAGGCGCTGGCCGGCTACCATTTGCTCTTTCATCTCGAACCGAACATGGCGTCGGAACGGCGCGTCACCGGCAGTCTGTGCCTGCCGCCGGAGATCCTGCCGCACGCGGTCGACGCCGCCCACGGACTCCTGCAAACCCTGCGCGCCAGCCGGCCGGGCGTCCGGATCGAAGCCCGCTGCGCCTTCGTCGAACTCCTCCTCGCCATTGTTCGCAACTGCCGGATCCGCAGCGAATCCGGCCCCGGCTACCACCGCGCCGCCGAGGTCAGCCGGATTCTCTCCTACCTCGAACAGAACTTCGCCCGGCCCCTGGCGCTGGAGACGCTGGCCGCCCGCTTCAACATGTCGGTCGGCAATTTCCGCCGGGTCTTCCACGACGCCACCGGAATCGCACCGATGCGCTACATCCTCCGCCTCCGGCTGGACAAGGCCGCCGCCCTGCTGGCCGTCCGCGACGACCCGCTGAGCCGGATCGCCGCCGAGGTCGGCTTCAACGACAGCAATTATTTTTCGCACCAGTTCCGCCGCCGCTTCGGCGTCGCTCCGCTGCGCTACCGCAAGCGTCGCGCGTCAATGAGCAAATAACACCGAAACAAATGGCATGCCGTCAAGGTTTTTATCCGTTTCATCTCTATATTATATACAACAACCTTAGGAAGGGTGCTGTCATGATTGTCGCCAACGACCGGTTGGAATTGGAATTTTCTCTTTCGGGCGCATTGACGCATTTGCGCTATGACGGCCGGGAGATGCTGTCGGAATATTGCGACGGGAGGCTTTTCGAGCTGAACTTCCGCGACGGCGCCGGAAACGCGGTCCGGGTCGTCAGCGGGGACTTCGCGCCGCCTTGTATCGAAGGCGGGAAACGCGGGGCGGAGCTCCGCTTCGACGGCTGCCCGGCCCATCCCGGCCTCGGCGTCGGCGGGCCGGGGCGGGCCCGCGGGGCAGCGGGGGGGTGAAGCAGGGGCCAATAGGGGTAGTGTTGTACCCGCGGGGGGGTGGGGGCAATGGGGTGGATTTGACAGGGG
>JAVBSD010000240.1:0-4448 GCA_031547325.1 Victivallaceae bacterium
CCCCTGGCCGCGTTGAAGTGGTACTGTCACGGCGTCGAAGGTTCCTGCGAAGTGCTGATCGAAGAGATGCGCGAAATGGTTTCCGGCGACGGCGAAAACCAGTGGCGGCGCGCCTGGAGCTTGTACACCGTGCTGGTCGAAGACGGGGTGGAGCTGACCCCCGACGCGACCCTGGAACGGATGCGCGATTCGCGTTTTGCCGGCGTGGTCGGCGAAATTTTTCCCGACGCCGAGCCGGACGAAAATGCGCTGGAGCAGGCGTCGCATCTCGGCGAATGGCAATTGCGCCTCGGGGTCATGGATTGGGGCTACCGCTTCTGCGCCGATCGGCCGCATTGCAGCGACGAGGCCGCCGAAGTTTTTTATCGCGAAAACCCCGGCTTGTTTCTGGTGCCGGAGCACCGTTCGCTGACTTTGCTGGTGATCGACCGCAAGCGGCCGGACGCCGAAGAGTGCCGGCGCGAAATCGCCGCCCAACTGCTTCAGGGCCTCCCCTTCGCCCGGGTGGCCGAAGCGGTTGCCGGCGGCGATGAGAAGCTGCGGCTGGAGGCGTTGCGTTCTCCCGAGGTCCGGCAGGCGATGCAGGGGCTGCCCGCCGGCGAACCGAACCGGGTTTCGGAGATGGTCACGACGCCGGAGCTCTACGTCTGGGGGCAGGCGAAGGTCTACAAAGAGCATTTCATCCCCTTCGACGCCGATTTGCGCCTGCGGCTGCGCGGACAGTTGATCGAGCGCGAAGCTTCGCTCCGCCTCGGCGAAAAAGTCGCCGAACGCCGCGACCTCTTCGCCGCCGATTTCGAGTGGTATTTTTAGTCCACTTTTGGCCACGTCGAAAAAATCCTCCATCGCACTGTTGTCAAGGCAGTTCCATTTGCGGGACATGCGTTTGGCAAGGTTGCGGCCTTTTCGATGACTTTTGAAATTCACGCATCTGATACTGCCAATCCTGGTCTTGCTGCGCGGCGGTCGACTATTTTTTATTTTTGGGGCGCGGCATGGACTTGAATTTTCCGCATTCAGTGGTACATTAGTCTTCTTAAGTGTTCCTTAATTTCGGAGATGCAGGAAATGAACGAATTGTATCGGCAGACCAACGAGCGGTTTCAAAAGTACATTATGCCGACCTACGCCCCGGCGATTCTTTTCGTCGAAGGCCGCGGCAGCGAACTTTTTGACGCCGACCGGCGCCGTTATCTCGACTGCGCCACCGGAATCAGCGTCGTCAATCTCGGGCATTGCCATCCCGGCGTGACGAGGGCGATCCAGGAGCAGGCGGCCCGGCTGGTCCATGTTTCCAATCTTTTCCTCAACCCGGTGACGCCGAAGCTGGCGGAGCGGATGATTTCGCTCGGCTTCGACGGCGCGGTGTTTTTCTGCAATTCCGGCGCCGAGGCGAACGAGGGGATGTTCAAATTCGCCCGCAAGTGGGGTTCGACGCGCGGCAAGAGCCATATTATTTCGATGGTGGATTCTTTCCACGGGCGGACGCTGGCGACGCTGGCGGCGACGGGCCGCGCCAAGTACCGGCAGGGCTTTGCGCCGGACATGCCCGGCTTCGACCAGGTGCCGTTCAACGATTTCGCGGCTCTTGCCGCGGCGGTGCGGCCCGATACCTGCGCCATCGTGCTGGAACCGGTTCAGGGCGAGGGGGGCATCCTCCCGGCCGGGGCCGATTATCTGGCCAGGGTGCGGCAGCTCTGCGATGAAAAGGAGATCCTGCTGCTTTTCGACGAAGTTCAGTGCGGCATGGGCCGTACCGGTTCGCTCTACGCCTGGCAGCATTTCGGCATCGCGCCGGACGCTTTTTCGCTGGCCAAAGCGATCGCCAACGGCCTGCCGATGGGCGCCTTTGTGGCGCAGCGGCGCTGGGCCGGCACGCTGGCCGCCGGTCAGCATGCCAGTACCTTCGGCGGCGGTCCGGTGGTCGCGGCGGCGGCGCTGGCGGTCTTCGACGCGATGGAAAAAGAGGACGTCCTCGGCAACTGCCGCCGGATGGGCGAAAAGCTGCGCGCCGGTTTGCGCGAGCTCGGCAAGGAGTATTCCTGGGTGCGCGACGTGCGCGGCGTCGGGCTGATGATCGGCGTCGAGCTCGACCGCCCGGCCGGCGCACTGCAGCAGAAAGCCATGGAGGCCGGACTGGTCACGCTGACCGCCGGCGAAACGGTGTGGCGCTGGCTGCCGGCCCTGAACATCGGCGAAGCCGAGGTGGACGAGGCGCTGGCGCTGGCCGACAAGGCGATGCGCGAATACGACCGGATCATACAGAGCAGTTGAGGCGATTTGATGGATAAAGACCTCTTAACGATGCGGGAACTCTCGCTGGAAGAGTTCAACCGGCTGATGGAATTGACCGCGCGGCTGAAACGGGAGCGCGGCGATTCCGCTTTCCGTCCGCTGGCGGGGAAGAGCATCGGGATGATTTTCGCCAAGTCGTCGACCCGGACCCGGGTCAGCTTCGAGGTCGGCATCAACGAGCTCGGCGGACACGCGCTGTACCTCGACGCCAACCGGCTCCAGGTCGGGCGCGGCGAAACCGTCGCCGACACCGCCAAGGTGCTGGAGCGTTATCTCGGCGGCATCGTGATCCGCACCTACGAGCAGTCCGACGTCGAGGAGCTGGCCCGCGAGTCGGGTATGCCGGTGATCAACGCGTTGACCGACGAGTTCCACCCCTGCCAGATTCTGGCGGACCTCTTCACCATCCTGGAATATTCGGGGCGGCTGGCGGGGATCAAGCTGGTGTTCACGGGGGACGGGCAGAGCAACATCGCCAACTCGCTGATCGTGGCGGCGCGGCTGGTCGGCCTGGAGCTGGTGATCGCGGCGCCGGAGGAGTTCCGTCCGCGGGAAGAGCTGATCGGCGGCGCGGCCAACGTCCGCTGGGAGAGCGATCCGGCGAAGGCGGCCGCGGGGGCCGATTACCTGTACGGCGACGTCTTTGTCAGCATGGGCTTCGAGGAGGAGAGGGCGCGGCGGATGGAGCTTTTGATGCCCTATCAGATCAACGAGGCGCTGATGGCGAAGGCGAAGCATGGAGCGAGGTTTCTGCATTGCCTGCCGGCGCACCGGGGCGAAGAGGTTTCGGCGGGGGTGATGGATTCGCCGGCGTCGATCGTCTTCGACCAGGCGGAGAACCGGCTGCATGTGCAAAAGGCGGTGTTGTGCACGCTCTTCGACAACCTCCGCAAGCGCTGAAAAATCCATAAGCCGCCGGGTGAATTCCCGGTTGAAAACGGCCCGGCCGAACTTCAAGTTCCGGCCGGGCCGTTTCATATTTGTCTTTGGAGGTAATTTTCAAAAGTTTCTTCTGAAATTACCTCTTCAATTTTTCTCAAGGAGGTTGCAAATAATCAGAAATGTATTATATTCTTAAGAATGATTGATGGAGTGTGGAAGTATTGCGGCCATGCCGCCGCGGAAAGAGGAGGTATTATGGGATGCCAATTCAAAGCCGGCCGGTTCCGGGGTCGAAGTGTGTTATGCCTTGATGCCGACCAGTTACGGGAGGGGCTCGGGCATTACCGCGACAACGACATCGACGTGCTGATGCTGCTGCTGGACGATGTCGATGAGGTCGCGCAGCTGGAGATCCTGCGCGAATATCCGGGGATCCGGGGGATTTCGATTACCGGCGGGGATTGCGATATCGCGCCTTTGGCGGAGCTGACCCGCCTTGAGATTCTGGTTCTGGGCGATTTCCGCGGGGAGCTGGACCTGGGGCGGCATCCCGCGCTGCATACCTTTTACGCCTGCCATTCCGGGACGATTCTGTGGCCGCCGCGGATGGAGGCGCTGCGCAAGCTGCATTTGTACACCGAGCTGGGGCAGCTGCCGTCGCTGAAGGAATTGCCGGAATGTCCGGATTTGCGCGTCATGGTGCTGGACGGCGGCGAACTTACCGCCCTGGACGGGATCGAACGCTTTCCGAACCTGGAGATGGTCGGGCTGAAAAACCTCCGGAAGCTGGCTGATTTTTCCGCGCTGCGCAAGCTGAGGTCGCTCGATACACTGAATATCGTCAACTGCCCCCTGCTGCGGCCGCCCGCGGAACCGCGCCACTTCGGGCACGTCCGCCATCTTCAATACCGTTGTTCGCCGGAGCTTCTGGCCGAGGTGTGCGCCCCGCCGCGGGAGCCGCAACAACCCTGACCCGCATAGTGCATGAAGCCGGCCGCGCTTTGAGCGGTCTTTGCTCCATTCATCGGCCTTTTCGTGCAATATGCGTTCTGACCGGCGCGCCGGTCAGGGCGCGTTGCCGGCGGTGAAACGGACGGCGCCGAAGTGCGCCGGCGCGTAATGCGCCGCGCCGGTGATCGGGCTCCAGCAGCCGTAGCCGCCGCCGCCGGCCCGCCGCACCCGGTAGAGGTTCATCGCGAAGCCGCCGCCGGGCGCCGGCGCGATGCCCAGGGTGTGCCACGGGATCGCCGCTTCGGCGATCGAGCGGTTGG
>JAVBSD010000221.1:0-5128 GCA_031547325.1 Victivallaceae bacterium
AGTAAGGCGTTGCGGTCCCCTAGGAATAGCCCTCCCCGTACGCCGCGTACCAACTGACCCGGCAACCGAACCATGAAGCCCGGCCCTATGTACCTCCGCCAATGCCCCCCCCCCATCAGGATCAGGCAATGCCCCATCGACAGGCGCTTCCCGATCCGGCCGGCGATCGCGCCGCACAGCAACAGCGCCGCGACCATGGCGACGCTCCGGGTCAGGTGCAGCACCCCGCCGGCGGTCATCCCGCCCCGATCCATCGGGAAATTCAGCTCTTTGCCGATCGCCACCAGCATCACCGGAATGACCAGCGAACACAGCGAATACAGCGCAAAGGCCAGACAGGCCGCATAATCGTAACGCCCCAGAACCAACCGCCTGCCGCCCATGAAGCCCCTTTCTTTTCGGATATTGACCGCAGGAATATAATGTCCCTTTTCCGAAAATCAATGCATTTTTTCCCCGCGCCATTCCCAAACCTGAAAAAAAGAGAGAAAAGACGGTCCGGGGTATTGACTTTCGAAAGTTTTTTGCTATAATAATAATTGTAGATCAAAAATGAACTAGACAGTAACGGTATGAACATCACGCTGAAAAATAACCGCGGCAAGAAGTTCGAATTCGCCAAGCAGGCGCTGATCCGTTATGTCCAGGACGCCCATCTGCAGGTCGGCGACAAGCTGCCGGGGCGTGACGTGCTCCAGCACGAGCTCAAGCTCTCCGGCGCGACCATTTTCCGCGCCCTCCAGGCGCTGCGCGACGAAGAGGTTTTCGAAATGCGCGACAAGGTCGGAACCTTTGTCAAGAGCGCCGAAATCACCTCCAAAATCGGCCGCAGCATCGGCATATTGCTGCCGGACCGCGATCATCCCTCGGCCTTCATCTGCATGTTGAGTCTGTACATTCAATACACCCTGATTCAGCAGGGCTGCCTGCCGGTGCCGTTTCTCCGGCGCGACGTCGACCAGTGGCTGCCTTCCGGCGTCGACGACATCCCGGGGCTGGAATACGCGCTGTCCAACGACAAGCTCGACGGCGTCATCGACCTGTGCGACGTATTCATCGCCCCGGAGGATCATCGCTTCGATCACATTCCCTTCATCTTCGTCGGCAATTCGGACAATGCAAAGTGCAGCGTCGGCGTCGATCTGCTCGGCTACCTCGGCGCCGCCATGGAGCGTGCGGCGCGCGGCGGCTTCCGCCGTCCGGCCATGGTCGGAAGCGCCGGAACCTATGCGCAAAAGGTGATGAATCCGACCTTCCGCCGCCTGGTCAAGGAGCACGGCTTCGCTCCGGAGTCGGCCGATTATCTGCTGGAAGCCGACTCCCCGGTCCATGGCCGCTATTGGGTCCGGCCCCTGCTGGAGCTGCCGCCGGAACGCCGCCCCGACGTGCTGATCCTGATGGACGAATGGGTCGGCAACGACCTGCTGACCGCCCTCCGGCTCGACCCCCGGGCGGTGGATTCCTACCGGCCGTGCGTTATCGCCAGTTTGAATGTCGAACAGCCGATCACCCTGGCCGCCGACCGGGTCCTCGTCTACCGGAAAAGCCTGAAGGAGCTGGCGCACCGCGCGGTGGCTTACCTGCTGCGCCGCCTGCGCGGCGAAACCCGGAGTGTGCAAATGGAGTATCTGCCCTTCGAGGAAATGCCGGAGCAGGAATTCTTCGAGTCCCAATCGTTACCCCAATATCACTTCTAAAAAAACGCGAAAGGAAGAATCATGAGAACGGCAAAAAGAGAATTTACGCTGATAGAACTGCTGGTCGTGATCGCAATCATCGCCATTCTCGCCAGCATGCTGCTGCCGGCGCTGTCCAAGGCGCGGGCGGCGGCGCAAGCCGCCTCCTGCATCAATCAATTGAAGCAGTTCGGCCTGATGTCCGCGATGTACAGCAACGACAGCGACGATCTCGTCGTGCCGATCTGCTTCGTCAACACCGCGCCGCAATCGTGGTACGGTCAGATGCTGCCCTATTTTTTCACCGGCGCCAACGCCACCGGGTTCCGGGGCCTCCGCTGCCCGGCCGAAGGCACCGACGCGCGGCTGGGGGCGGGCGGCAGCAGTTGGGCGACCGCCGGAACGGTGTATGAGCATCTGAAAATCACCTACTTCTACAGCGGTTACCTCGGCGGGGTGTACGACACGACCAACAGCCGTCCCTATGTCAAGCTCAGCTCGGTCAAGAATGCCTCCGAGCGCGGGCAGCTGGTCGACGGACAGGGAGTGGCCGGGGCGACCAGCTTCGACACCAATCCATTGCGCCGCTGGTACTTGAGCGACTGGGCCGGAGCCGGAGTCGGCTACATCCACAACAACCGGGCCAACGTACTGCTGCTCGACGGCCATGTCCAACCCTACAGCCCGGCGGAATTGGGCAACGCCAGCTTCAGCAACCGGCTGTCCGGCCTCTGAAGCGCAACCCTCCGGAGAACCCATCATGTCCCGCTTGTTCCTGGCCCTGCTGCTGTTGACCGGCGCCGCCCTCCGGGGCGGCCCGCATCTCGCCTCCGACGGACGGACTGAATACACCATCGTCCTTCGCGGCGACTCGGCCGCCGACCGGCTGGCTGGTGAAGAGCTGGCCGCCCACCTCCGCGCCGCGACCGGAGCGGAATTTCGGCTGGACGCGACGGAGGAGGCTCCGGCGGCCAAACGCATCTTCGTCGGCGGCGAATGTGAGAACTTCGCGCCGCAGGAATACGCCGTCCGCACCGACGGCGACGATCTGATCCTGACCGGCGCCGCCCCCAACGGCGCGCTTTACGCGGTCTACGCCTTCCTCGAGGAGGTGCTCGGCTGCCGCTGGTACACCGTGCGCGACGAGGGCGTCATCCCGGCCGCGCCGTCGCTGGAACTTCCGGAGCTGGCGCTGCGCCGCCGCCCGGATTTCGTCGCCCGGCACCACACCAACACCTATTATCCGCGCCCGGCGGAAGCCGCGGCCCGCTATTTCAACCGCAATAAATTCAACGTCAGCATGCCGCTGCCGGAAGGGATTTCGGGGGATTTCCGGGCCCTGGGGCCCTTCGTTCACGGCTTCTTTTTCTACATGCCGCCCGGCGAAACACCGGCCATGGACTACTACGGCCACTGGCCATCGCATGTCAATCTGTTCGCCGGTCATCCGGATTTTTTCAGCCAGGACGCCAACGGGAAACGGGTGCCGGACCGGCAGCTCTGCTTCAGCAATCCGGAAATGCGCCGGATGCTGACCGGCCACCTCCTCGAACAACTGGGCCGGGACCCCGACGGCGTGGTCGACCTGTCGGCCAACGACGTGCCGGGGCGCTTCTGCTATTGTCCCGATTGCCTGGCGCTGGAAAAGAAGTACGCCTCCACCGCCGGACCGTTGTTCGATTACCTGATCGAAGCCGCGCCGCAGATCGCAGCGCAGTACCCCAACGCCTTCCTCAAAACCCTGGCCTACCGCCTCGACCAGAGCGAAATTCCGCCCGCGGTTTCCCGCCTGCCGGAAAACCTCATCGTCGTTTTCGCGCCGATCGATTCCGATTTCGCCAAGCCGCTCGACGCACCCTCCAACCGAACCACCCGCGAAAACCTGGCCCAATGGGGCCGCATCGCCCCCCACCTCTGGGTCTGGTATTACCCCAACCCCTACGGTCCGCTGGCGCCGATGGCCAACATCGACCGGCTGGCGGCGGATATCAAGCTGATGCGTCAGCTCGGCGTCGAGGGCGCTTTTTTCGAACACGACGTCTGGATCGCGGAGGGGTTCAATTTCTCCGAATTGCAGAGCTGGCTCATGGGCAAGCTCTTCGATCGGACCGACGCCGACGCGGCGGCGCTCATCGCGGAATTCGACCGCTTCAGCTACGGTCCCGCCGCCCCGGCGATCCGCGCCTACCGGGCCGAACTGGAGGCGGCGCAGCTGGCGGCAATGCAGCCGGTTTCCTGGAATCCTTCGCTCGGGCAATATTCCTGGCTGTCGCCGGAGCTGCTGGTGAAGTGGCAATCCGGCTTCGACGGGGTGGAAGCGATGCCGGAGCTGGCCGACGCACCTGATTGCGCCGACCGCATCCGGATTTTGCGGGTGGCGCTGGACATGGCCACGCTGCAATTCTGGCCGAAGATTCAAAAGCGGGGGCTGCAAACCTCCTTCACGCTGGAGGAACTGATCGAGCGGCTGCGCCGGAATTACGTTTTCGCCGTCGAACGCACCGGCGCCGGCCGGCGGAGCTTCACCGGCGCGGATTTCGATAAAAACTTCGGGCTGCCGATGCTGATCGCGCGGGGACAGCTCAAGCCGGTGCCGGCGGAGCTCGCCGGGATCGATCCCGAGCGCATCCACCAATTGCTGCCCTTCCGCAACCTGCGCGACGACGCGGACGCGGCCGCCGGAATCGCCTCCGCCGGCGGATGCGACGAAGTCCCGCTCACCTTCGGCACCTACGACGCCATCGGCAAGACCATGCTCGCCACTGGCTCACTCCCCGCGTCCGCGTTGAAAGCCGACGGCCGCTACCATCTCCACCGCTTCGGCCCGACCCGGGTCACGCCGAATTCGGTGTTCTTTCTGAGCCGGAGCTGGTTCGCCACCTTCCCGCTGGAAAGCCTCTACGTCCCCGGCTATCCCGACCGGGAATACGAGCTCTATCTGTCGGTCAAGGTGGAAGGCCCCGCCTACGGCGGAAACGAAGCCGTCAACCAGGTCAGCTGCGACCGGATCATCCTGATCGCGCCGGAGCCGTGACGCGTCATTCTCCGGACGGTTCGCGGTGCAGCTCCCAAGGATTCAGCGGCCAATGCGAACCGTCCGGCAACCGCCAGGCCCGCGAACGGCCGAAAAGCGCGGGACGGACGGCGGGATCCAGGTAGTGAAACCGTTGGCCGGCCTTCAACGCGTCGGCGTTGTCCAAGAGAAATTCCCGCCACGCGTCGCGCATCGCAAAGCGCTCGGCGCGGGTGAGGTTGTCTTGCGTGCTGCAACCCTCATCGCCGATCCCGTCGATGTTCCGCACCAGCACATTGATCGCCAGATCCAAAAATCCGTTCTCGGGCAAGCGGTTCGCGCAAATCAGGGAGGCTTCGTACTGCCCGCCCAGCACGCGGGCGGCATCCCCCGCCGTGCGGATCACCCATTCCTCGCGTTCGGTCTGCAGAACCCCGAG
>JAVBSD010000343.1:0-6120 GCA_031547325.1 Victivallaceae bacterium
GAGGGTGAATTTTTTCACTTTCGCAATTTCCTTTCTTCGTTTATTTGATCTTGCGAGGTATTACATCGGCTGCATGCTGACGACTTTGAATTCATCGTCATGGACGCTGATCAGGACTTCGACCGGGATGCCGGCGTCGAAGATCCCGTAGAGGACGATCCGGCCCGGCATGTCGGCTACCGGCGCGCTGCCCTGAAAGGTGAATTCAGTTTTGAAGCGGCTGCCCATCAGCTGCTGATAATAGTTCCGGGTCTGCCGGTCGGGCATGGTCCGCCAGAATCGTTCGGTCTCGTCCCAGCCGCGCAGCCGTCCGGCCTCGATCATCTCCATGAACAGCGCCAGCGCCCGGTGTTCGGTTTCATCCTTGACCGCTGCGGGCGGCCGGTCGCGGTGCGCCCACTGCCAGCTCAGGGTGCCGGCCAGGACGGCCAGCAGAATGGCCAGCAGGAGGATTTTTTTACGTTGAGGATTGGCGGATTTTTTCATGATGCAATTTCCTTCAATTGCGGTTGTGGCGCAGCAGCAGGGTCCGGACCGATTCGATGGCGGCCCTCGACGAATAGGTGGCTCCGGTGACCGTGTCGACCGGCAGTTCGGCGGCGCGGGCGGCGTCGAAGCCGCACCATTCTTCAGCCAGGCCGTTGGCTGCCACTTTGGCGAGATAGGACGTGTCCTCCCGGTTGGGCAGCAGCGTCACGTGGAGGATTTTGCCGTCGGCGTCGCAGAAGACCGCCGCCGGGACCGGTCCGCGGAAGCCCTGCGCCATCTCTTCCGTCGAGGCGGAATAGAGGATGAACCCAACGGCCGCGCCGGAAGCGTCCCGGACCTCGGCGCGGCCCGGCGACCGGTAGGCCAGGGCGACTTCGCCGAAACAATGCGCGGCTTCGGTCCGCAACGCCCGGTCCACCTCCGGGTCGGCTTCGGCGCGGCCGCAACCGCAGAAAACAGTCAGCAGCAGCAAGCCGATTCCGGCGACCGCCCGTCTGAATCCGTATGACATGTTTCGAATGCTCCATAGTTAGCTTTGGCTAATAATATATCACGGAATCGGCGATAGTCAATTAGGTATATCTAATTTTATTTGGTTTTTTTCGTTCTCGGCACGGGATTGGACTGGATTGATTTATTTTATGGGCGCGGTGGATTTTGCCGGCCCGGTCCATGACAAATATCTTCCGGTGTGCTATACTATTGAAAAGCAAGGAGGATTCGAGCGATGGAACGGCGCGGGATCACGCTGGAAATGTCATTGAAGCCCTTTCGCGAACGCGGGGAAGCGGCGCTCCGCCGGGTGGCGGAGGAGCTGTTCGATCCATGGACTCCGTTGCTCCGGGAGAGCCCTGCTGAAGCAAGCAACTGTTCTTGAGGATATTTTTGCCTTAGTTCCGAGATTACTTCCGTTTTTTGCTTTTTGCTTGCGCATCCGCCAGAACTAAGGCTTGCAATTTTTTAAAGTATTCGTTCTCCATCCGAAGACGTTGATTTTCCGCAATCAGGTCTTCCTCCACATCCGGCGGTAGCGGCTTCTTCGTGCTCTTTGTGCGTTTTCGGCCTCGTCGTTCCTCCATGAGCCCCTCCTTCCCCCGCTCAAGATAGATGCGTTCCCAGGATTTCAGCTGCGTTTTATGGTTCTCTTTTTGGCCCTCGTGCCAATACTTTTGAACCGTTTCCCGGTAATCCATATGATGTTCTTGCATGTCCAATATAACACGTAATTTGAATTCCGCATCATAACGACGGTTCGTTCTGCCGGTTTTGCCCATAAAAAATGCACCTCCAAAAGTTTGTCCAACTTTTGGGGTGCACATCAACCCAATCGCCTTGGAGACAAATTCTGTTCGCCCGCGCGATTGAATATCCGCCGAAACCGGCTATATTACTTCGATTATAAATATCATCAATTTCGGAGTACTATATGGCGGAAGATTTACGGATTTACAACACCCTGAGCCGGGGCCTCGAAGCCTTCGTCCCGCTCAAGGCCGGCGTCGCGGGGATTTACACCTGCGGGCCGACGGTTTACAACTACGCGCACATCGGCAACTTCCGGGCGTACATGTTCGAGGATCTGCTGTGCCGGACGCTGCGTTATTTCGGCTTCGAGGTCATCCAGGTGATGAACCTGACCGACGTCGACGACAAGACGATCCGCGATTCGCGCAAGGCGGGATTGGCGCTGAAGGATTTCACCGCCCGATACATCGCGGCTTTTTTCGAGGACCTCAAGACCCTCAACATCGCCCCGGCCGCCCATTACCCGGCCGCGACCGGACACATTCCGGAAATGATCGAACTGATCTCGACCCTGATCGCCAAGGGGTTCGCTTATCAGGCCGAGGACAAATCGATTTATTTTTCGATTGAAAAGTTCCCCGGCTACGGCAAGCTGGCCCGGATCGACCGCGACAATCAGCGCGCCGGCGTCCGGATCAAGAACGACTTATACGCCAAGGACTCGGTCGCCTACTTCGCCTTGTGGAAGGCGTGGGACGAAAACGACGGCGACGTCAAATGGGACAGCCCGTGGGGCCCGGCCGCCCCGGCTGGCACGTCGAATGCAGCGCGATGAGCATGAAATATCTCGGGCCGAGCTTCGATTTGCACACCGGCGGCATCGACAACATGTTCCCGCACCACGAGGACGAAATCGCCCAGAGCGAGGCCGCCAACGGCTGCGATTACGTCAAGTACTGGATGCACTGCGCCCACCTGATGGTCGACGGCGAAAAGATGTCCAAGTCGCTCGGCAATTTTTACACCCTGCGCGATCTGCTGGGCAAGGGCTATTCCGGGCGCGAAATCCGCTGGACGCTGCTGGGCGCGCATTACCGCAAAAAACTCAATTTCACCATGGAGTCGCTCGATTTTGCCCGGGAAAACCAGCGTCGTTTCGACGATTTCATACTGCGGGTGCGCCAGGCGGGCGGGAACGACCTGCCCGAGCTGGATATGGCGCTGGCGCGGGGCGAAGCCGGGTTCAAGGCGGGACTCGGCGACGATCTGAACATCTCCGAGGCGCTGGCGGCGCTGTTCGGCATGGAGCGCGAGGTCAACAAGCTGCTCGAGGCCGGTTCGCTCGGGCAGGCGGGGGCCGAACGGGTGCTGGCGGCCTTCCGCCGCTGCGACGCAGTGCTCGGCTGTCTGAATGTCGACGCGGCGGCCGGAATGGAATTTCCGCCGGAGATCGTCGCGCTGGCCGAAGCGCGCCAGGCGGCCCGCAAGGCGCGGGATTTCGCCCGCTCCGACGCCTGCCGCGATCAATTGAAAGCCGCCGGTTACGTCGTCGAGGACACCGCCTCCGGCTACCGGATCAAACCCTTGCAGGAGTCTTGAGTCATGGCAGGGAAAATTCCCCCGGTCGATTGGGAACGGGTCGACGCGCTGGTCGCGATGGCTTTGAGCGAAGACCTCGGCGACGCCGGCGACGTCACCACCGGCTCGGTGATTCCGGCGGAGGCCGTGGTCGCGGCGCGGCTGATCGCCAAGGAAGAATGCGTCTGCGCCGGGCTGCCGGTGGCGGAGCGGGTATTTCATGCCGTCGATCCCAACATCGAATGGCGTCCGCTGGTTTCCGAAGGCGAAGTATGCGCCGAGGGTGCGGTGATGGCGGAGTTGCGCGGGCGCGCCCGGGGCATTCTGACCGCCGAACGCACCGCGTTGAACTTTTTGCAGCGTCTTTCGGGGGTGGCGACGATGGCCTTCCGCTACCAGGCGGCGCTGGCCGGAACCGCCACCGTGGTGCTGGACACCCGCAAGACCACGCCCGGCTACCGCAATCTGGAGAAGTACGCGGTGGCGACCGGCGGCGCCGGCAACCACCGCATCGGCCTCTACGACCGGGTGATGATCAAGGACAACCACCGCGAACTCGCCGGGCTGGAGGGCGCCGGCGGCATCCTGCGTTCGGTCCGCCGCGCCCGCGCCGCCCACCCCGGCCTCGAAGTCGAAGTCGAGGTCGACGGTCTCGACGAGCTCGCCGAGGCGCTGGAATCGGGAGCCGAATATATTCTGCTCGACAACATGTCCGACGCCGACATGGCCGAGGCGGTGCGGCGCACCGCCGGCCGGGCCAAGCTCGAAGCCTCCGGCGGCATCACCCTGTCGCGGCTGCCGTCGATCGGCCAGCTCGGCGTCGATTACGTGTCGGCCGGCGCGCTGACCCATTCGGTCAAGTCGGCGGACATTTCGCTGGACGTGGTTCCGGCGTGATGAACAGCGCCTTCGAACCGTTGGCGGTGCCGTGTTTCCGGGAGCCGGAGCCCGACGGCGTCGTTTTTGCGGTCGGCGAAACCGAAATTCTGCTCGGGGCCGACGGCGACGGCGGGGAATTTCCCCCGGCTTCGGCGCTGGGCCTGCCGCGGGGTCTGTGCATCGGCGCGCTGGACGGGCGTCCGTGTTACGCGGTGGACTATCCCGTCGACGTTCCGCCGCCGGCGGGATACCGTCCCGCCGGGGTCCGGGAGACCATGCGGCGGCTCGATCCCGCCAGGCGGCAGGCCTTCGGCCGGGCCCGGCAATTGCTCTACTGGATCAAGCGCCACCGCCATTGCGGCGGCTGCGGCGAAGCCATGACGCTGAGTACGACCGAGATCGCCGCGGTATGTCCGCGGTGCGGCGGACAGTATTTTCCCAACATCGCTCCGGCGGTGATTACGGCGGTGCGCCGCGGCGACGCGCTGCTGCTGGCCCGCAACCGCAATTTCAAGCCGGGGTTGTACAGTCTGATCGCCGGATACGTCGAAGCCGGCGAATCGCTGGAGATGGCGGTGGCGCGGGAGATCGCCGAAGAGGTCGGCATCGAGGTCGACAACATCCGTTATTTCGGCAGCCAGAGCTGGCCGTTCCCGAGTTCGCTGATGCTCGGCTTCACGGCGGATTACGCCGGCGGCGAATTGCGTCCGGACGGCGTGGAAATCACCGAAGCGGGCTTCTTCCGGGCCGGAGAATTCCCCGAAGTTCCCCCGCCCGGCAGCATTTCGCGCGAACTGATCGACGCCTTTCTTACGGCAGGTGAAATTCCTCCACGATGACCGCCTTGAAGCGTTCCGGATCGATCCGGACGCCGCTGCCGGGCGCTTCGGAGGCGGCGAACCACGGACACGGATCGTAATCCAGCGGCTCGACCAGCAGGTCGCTGTGGAATTCCTCGAGCGGCGGGAAGATGTCCGCGGGGTAACTCATATTGGGCAGGGTGCCGAGCGCCAGGCAGAGCGTGCGTCCGACCCCCGATTCGAGCATGCCGCCGACCCAGCACGGGATGCCGGCGGCTTCGGCCAGCCGGTTGATTTCCAGTGAATTGGTGATGCCGCCGACCCGTCCGGGCTTGATGTTGAAACAGCGGGCGGCGCCGATTTCGATCGCCTGGCGCGCTTTGGCGGGCGAAGTCAGGCTCTCGTCCAGGCAGACCGCCGTGGCAATGGCGCTTTGCAGCTTGGCATGGTCGATCAGGTCGTCGTGGGCGAGGGGCTGCTCGATCATGGCCAGGTTGTAGCGGTCGAGCTCCCGGAACATCGGCAGGTCGTCGAGGGTGTAGGCGCTGTTGCAGTCGATGTGAAAGACGTTGTCGGGGAAGGCCTTGCGCACCGCGTCGATGACCTCGATGCCCCAGCCGGGGCCGTATTTCAGCTTGATGCGCGGGAATCCCCGCCCGACCGCCCGGGCGATCTTTTCCAGCAGGATGTCGATGGAGTCCTGGATGCCGAAGTCGGCGCCGCAGCGGTAGCGGGGATTCACGCCGCCGAGCATCCGCCACAAGGGCTGTCCCGCCCTGACCGCCGCCAGGTCCCACCAGGCCATGTCGAAGCCGGCTTTGGCGAAGGGATTGCCTTTGAGAAAGCGCCAGGTTTCGGCCAGCTCTTCGGGGGAGTCGAAGGTGCCGCCCGGCAGCCGCGGCGCGATGAATTCCCGGGCCAGGTTGAAGACGCCGCGGCAGTATTCCGGCGAATAGGTCGGCGTGGCCAGCGGCGACGATTCGCCCCAGCCGGTGAATTCGCCCGAAGTCAGGCGCACCAGCAGCGATTCGATGACCAGGTCCGAGCCGTAGGCGGTGCGCCAGGGCGAAATGCGCGGCATGGCCACGCGATAGAGCGAAACGGTGTCGATTTTCAAGAAATACCTCCG
>JAVBSD010000252.1:0-3209 GCA_031547325.1 Victivallaceae bacterium
AGTACTCAACCAACGTCTCGCCCTTCCAGGCGAAAACCGGAACCCCGGCGGCCGCGATCGCCGCCGCCGCGTGGTCCTGGGTCGAAAAAATATTGCACGAAGCCCAACGCACCGAAGCGCCGAGGTCGACCAGCGTTTCGATCAGCACCGCGGTCTGCACGGTCATGTGCAGCGAACCGGTGATGCGGATTCCCGCCAGCGGTTTGCTCTTGCCGTATTTGGCGCGGGTCGCCATCAGACCCGGCATTTCGTGTTCGGCGATCCCGATTTCCTTGCGGCCGAAGCCGGCCTGCGCAATGTCCCGGATCTGGTATTCCATCTTGTCCTCTTGGGTTGTTTGAACTTTTTTCGCCATCTCCTCCCGAATGCCGCCCCAGCGTCCGTCGGGAATCTCGGCGCCGATCACCCCGACCACCTCCGCGCCGAGCAGCGCTCCGAAGTCGCCGCAGGTCGGCCAGTCGCAGCCGTGCAGCCAGCCGTAGAGAAATCCCGCCTGCCACAAATCGCCGGCCCCGGTGGTATCGACGGCCTCGGCGGGCCGCGCCGCCACTTGGTGAACTTCGCCTCCGGAGAGAATCAGCGCCCCGGACGCGCCGAGCTTCAGGGCCGCGACCGGACAATACCGGCCCAGCTCCCGCAGCAATTCGCCGGGAGCGGCGTCGATGCCGGCGAAAGCGCGGGCCTCGTCCTCGTTGGCAAAAAGAATATCGACGTATTCCGCCAGAATTTCCTTCAGATAATCGCGGAAATCCCGGGCGATTTCATAACTGCTGAGGTCGAACGCCACCTTCACCCCGGCGCGCGCCGCGCTCTTGAGCAGCGCCTCGAACGCCGGCCGGTTGAAAATGGTGTACCCCTCGACGCAAACCAGGTCGAAGCCGGTCAGATCCTGCGCTTCCACCTCCTCCGCCGTCAGCGTCAGCGACGCGCCGAGGTGGCTGCGCATCGTCCGCTCGGTGTCCGGCGTCACCATGACCAGCACCCGGCCGGTGTCCTCGTCGCAGGTGATGAAATGTGCGTCGCTGCCGCCGAAATCCCGCAGCCGGCGACGGTAAAAATCGCCTTCCGCATCGACGCCGAGCTTGCCCAGCATCGCGGTCGGCACCCCCAGCCGCGCCAACGCGAAAATCGTATTGCCGGACGAACCGCCCGGAATCATCCTGACCGGCGTTTCCAGCCGCGCCGCCACGTCGCGCTGCCAGGCCGCGTCGACCATCTCCATGCCGCCCTTGCCGCCGGGCAGCGTCGCCAGAAATTCCTCGGAGACCGGAACCATCAGGTCCAGCAGCGGCGAACCGAAGGCCAGGACCCGCCTGGTCATTTGCACTTGGCCGCCGCGTCCCGGAGCGCCGTCACCCGGTCCAGACGCTCCCACGGGAACTTGTCGCGGCCGAAGTGGCCGTAACGCGCGGTATCCTCGTAGCTCCAGCCGTTGCGCTTGGGATGCTTGAGTTCCAACGTCTTGAGAATGTCCGCCGGCTTGAGGCTGAAGACTTCGCGGATCACCCGCTCCAGCTTCTCCTCGGCCAGCTTGCCGGTGCCGTAGGTGTCGACGTTGATGCTCAGCGGTTCGGCGACGCCGATGGCGTAGGCGACCTGGACTTCGCACTTGTCGGCAAGGCCGGCGGCGACGATGTTCTTGGCGATGTAGCGGCACCTGTAAGCCGCCGAACGGTCGACCTTGGAGGGGTCTTTGCCGGAAAACGCGCCGCCGCCGTGCGAACCGACGCCGCCGTAGGTGTCGACGATGATCTTGCGCCCGGTCAGCCCGGTGTCGCCGTGCGGACCGCCGACCTCGAATTTGCCGGTCGGATTGACGTAGTATTTGACGTTGTCGTGCATCATCGTGCCGGGAATGACCTGGGCCGAGACTTCCTTGACCAGCGCGGTCAGGTCGGCGAGCTTCATCTCCGGGGTATGCTGGTGCGACACCACGACCGCTTCGACCCGGACCGGGCGCCCGTTGCGGTAGCGCACCGAAACCTGGCTCTTGGCGTCGGGCCGCAGATAACCGTATTTCTCCGGCTCGGCCTTGCGCCGCCGGGCCAGCTCCTCGACGATGCGGTGGGCGAAAACGATCGGCGCCGGCATGTATTCCTCGGTTTCATTGGTGGCGAAGCCGAACATCATGCCCTGGTCGCCGGCGCCCTGCTCGCGGTTGGCGCCCGGAGTCACCCCCTGGGAAATGTCCGGGCTCTGCGCGTGGATCGCCACCATCACCTTGGCCGAATCGGCCGCGAAGCCGACGTTCGGATCGACGTAGCCGATCTCGCGGACCACCCGCCGGGCGCCCTCTTCCCAGTTGACGAGGGCCTTGGTGGTGATTTCGGCCGAAATCACCACCATGTCGGTGGTCGCCAGCGTCTCGCAGGCAACCCGGCTCTCCGGGTCCTGTTCCAGGCAGGCGTCGAGGACGGCGTCGGAAATCTGGTCGCACACCTTATCCGGATGCCCCTCGGAAACCGACTCGGAGGTGAAGACGTGTTCGGCCTTGATCTTGCTCATTTACAATAATTCTCCAATATGTTGGCGTATTTTGCTGATGTTGAAAAACCATCCTAACTATACCCCGCAAAGCCCTTTTTTTCAAGCGTCGCCGGAGAATATGCCGGAAAATATGTGGCCTCCGAAAAAAAAGAGCGACTTTTTTTATGACCACCTATTGACTTTTGATGCGATATATATTACAATATACTACATAGATGTAATATACTGGAATTGTTATGAGATTTATCGGCATCATGATCCTGGCGGCCGCAATGACCGCGGCCGGCGCCGCGGAACGCGTCGGCGCCGTACCGGGGCCCGGCGACCTGGCCTGCGGCTCGTCGCTCTTCGCGAGCGTCTGGAATCCCGCCGGCGACACCCACGGCGGCCTGATGGTCGGCAACGCCAACCACTTCAAACACAACTACCGCGCGCTGATCCGGATGCCGCTGGACCGGCTGCTGCCGGCGGGCCGGGTCGAGGGGGCGGAGCTGGAATTCCGGCTCCGCGGCTTCTACGGCTCGGCCGCCACCCGCCGCGTGGTACTCGAGGTGTTCACGATCGATCTGCAGAAACTCAAGGTCCTCGACCTGACCGACACCCGGATTGAAACAATGGCGGTGCTCGAGCTCAACGCAGCCGCCGTCGAGGAACTGGTCACCATCGACCTGACCGAACAGGTCAACCGCGCGCTCGGCGAGCTGCACTCGGGGCTGACCCTC
>JAVBSD010000459.1:0-2855 GCA_031547325.1 Victivallaceae bacterium
AAGGGGTGGCGGATGTCGGCGATTTCGGAAATGAGATCGCTGGCGTCGCGCAAGCGGTCCGGCGAGCGGCGGCCGGTGACCACCACGTTGAGCGCGGGACGGCGCCGCAGCAGCGCCGCGACCACTTCGCCGGTGTCGAGCAAACGATGGTCGAGCGCGTTGTTGAGTTCGTCGAGAATCAGCAGTTCGCCCGGAAACTCCCGCAGCAGCTCCGCCGCGCGCCGCCAGCCGGCGGCGGCTTTGACGGCGTGCTCCTCCGGCGTCGCCCGCAGGCCGCCGCCGTGCTGCTCGAAGATCGTATCGGGGAACCAGCGCCGGAAAAATCGTTTTTCCCCCGTCTCCATGTCATTCTTGACGAACTGGATGACCGCGATGTTCCACTCCCAGCCCAGCGCCCGCAGCGCCATGCCGAGCGCGCTCGACGTCTTGCCCTTGCCGTCGCCGGTCAGATTCAGCAGCAGGCCTTTGCGGCGGTCATTCTCCAGCAGCATCCTTCGAATCCTTTCCATAAATATATTTGCAAGCAATATAGATGAAACTGGGAAAATTACCATTTTTTCACCGCTTCAGCTTGCATTTTTCTTTTTGCATCCTATAGTAGAGGATAGGATATGAAAGGAACCGGACATGGCGGAAACGGGAAAACATCCGGAGGTGCTCAAGCGTCTCAAGCGCGCTTCGGGACACCTCGACAGCGTCGTCAGGATGATGGAGGCCGACCGGCCGTGCCTGGAGGTCGCCCAGCAGCTCCACGCGGTCATCGGCGCCCTGGAAAACGCCCGGGTGGTCTTCATCGAATCGCACATCAACGAATGCTTCCGGAATTCCCTGGCCGATCCGGAATCGCTGCAGCAGGTGCTCCGGGACTTCCGCACCATCACCAAATACTTGAAGTAAAACCGCCCGAAGCGGGAGTATCAATAAATAAACCCGTCCGATATCCTATCCTGGAGCATTGGATCAGAAAGAACTTCACCCTTATGAAACATCGCCATGAATTTTCCGCCGCCGACGCGGGCGCTTCCTGTTCCTCCGGCGGTTGCTGCTGCGGCGGCGAAAAGGCCGAGGCATCGTCCCCCGGCGCGGCCCGGTTGCTGGGCGGCATTTTCGCGGCCACCGCCGCCATGGTGGCCGCCGAGGAGGGCTTCGGCCTGATTTTGCCCGAGCCGTGGCGGCTGCTGGTCGCGGCGGCGCTGTATCTGCCGGCGGCGTGGCCGGTGTGGCGGCAGGCCGCCGGCCAGGCGCGTTCCGGCGACCTCTTCAATGAATTCTCACTGATGACCCTCGCCACCATCGGAGCGTTTCTGATCGGGCAATACACCGAGGCGGTGGCGGTGATGGTCTTTTACCGGATCGGCGAAGCGGTCCAGGACAAGGCGCTGTTCCGCGCCCGTTCGTCGATCCGCAAGGCTCTCGACATCCGCCCCGACACCGCCCTGGTCGAACGCGGCGGCGGCACGCTGCGCCTGCCGGCCTCCGAAGTCGGAGCCGGAGAAATCATCGCGGTGGCGCCCGGCGAATTCGTGGCTTTGGACGGCGAACTGCTCGACGGCGCGGCCGAATTCAACGCCGCCCATCTGACCGGCGAAAGCCGCCCGGTGCTCCGCCATCCCGGCGAAACCGTTCTCGCCGGAATGCTCAACCTCGAACGCGCCGTCCGCGTCCGGGTCGCCCACCCCTATTCCGCGACCCTGCTGTCGCGCATCCTGCGCCTGATCGACGAGGCGGCCGAGCGCAAATCGCGGGTCCAGACCCTGATCTCGCGCCTGGCCCGGATCTACACCCCGATCGTGGTCGGGATCGCGGCGGCGCTGGCCTTCGTCCCGGCGCTGCTGACCGACGATTATTCCCTGGCGGTGTGGGGGTACCGGGCGCTGTTTTTCCTGGTGCTGTCCTGTCCCTGCGCGCTGTTGATTTCGATTCCGCTCGGCTACTACGGCGGCATCGGCCTCGCTGCCCGGCACGGCATCCTGCTCAAGGGCGCCAACTTCCTCGACGCGCTGCTCCAAATCGACACCGTGGCGCTGGACAAGACCGGCACGCTGACCCAAGGCGAATTCGCCATCGCCGCCCTCCGCCCGGAACCGGGCTTCACCGGCGACGAACTTCTGCGCCTGGCCGCCGCCGTCGAACGCCGCTCCCGCCACCCGGTGGGCCGCGCCATCGCCGCCGCCGCGGGCGAGGTTCCGCCCGCCGGCGACCTCCGCGAGATTCCCGGCCAGGGGGTTTCCGGAGTGCTCGACGGCCGGACCATCCTGGCCGGGCGCCTCTCCTGGCTCATCGAGTCCGGCGTCGCCGCGCCGGAATTTTCCGACGCCGACGCCGCAACCCTGGTCGCCGTCGCCGTCGGCGGTCGTTACGCCGGAACGATCGCCGTCGCCGACACGGTCAAGCCGGACGCCGCGGAGCTGATCGCGGGGCTGCGCCGCCGCCGCATCGACGCGGTGCTCCTCTCCGGCGACCGCAAACCGGCGGCGGCCGGACTGGCGGCGGAGCTCGGCATCGGCGTCGTTCACGCCGAACTGCTGCCGCAGGACAAGCTCGCCCGGCTGCGCGAACTCGAAGCCGCGGGCCGCCAGGTCGCCGCCATCGGCGACGGCGTCAACGACGCGCCGCTGCTGGCCGCCGCCCGGGTCGGCGTGGCGATGGGCGCGTTGGGCAGCGACACGGCGGTCGAAATCGCCGACGTGGTGATTCAGGACGACCGGCCGTCGCAATTCCTGCGGGCGTTGCAAATCGCCCGCCTGACCCGCCTCACGGTGTGGCAGAACATCATCCTGGCGCTGGCGGTCAAAGCCGCCGTTCTGGCCGCCGGGCTGCTGGGCATGGCCGAGCTGTGGGAAGCGGTTTTCGCC
>JAVBSD010000140.1:0-4113 GCA_031547325.1 Victivallaceae bacterium
CCATATACCCGGCGTGCGGCGCCGCCGCGTCCGCCGCCGGCGCGCCGTCCAGGGCGCAGAACGCGCCATCCCCGTACTCGCGGCAGAAACTGGTTCCCATGAAGTCCGGGGGGAAACTTAAGTAAAGCTCCCAGCCGACCATCAACGCCGCGGCCACGCCCAGCAGAACGGCAAAAACCCGCTTCACCCTCGAAGACATATCTTCACTCCGTATCAAAATTTATATACCGTAAATGTAATCGCACTCCTGTGATTTTTCAAGTTGCATTCGGGTCGTAATGGAATTAAATTAATAGGAAACACATTCAGGAGTACTCAATCCATGCAGGACGGCGTCATCGTCAGCAACCGCAATCTTTCCGGCGGCTACCACCAGGTGGTTTTCTACGCTCCGGCCATCGCAGAAAAAGCCGGTCCCGGACAATTCGTCCATATCCGCATCGCCCGGCTGCGCGACCGGCCGCTCCGGCGCCCCTTCAGCATCAATGCGACCTGCCCGGCCTCCGGCACCGTGACCGTGACCTACAAGGTGGTCGGCGAAGGCACCGCGGTGCTGTCGACGCTGGAGGCCGGCGTCGTCTGCAGCCTGATGGGCCCTCTGGGACACGGGTTTTCGCCGCCCGGGGCGGATGCTCTGCCGGTGCTGATCACCGGCGGCTACGGCGTCGCCGCGACCTATCTGATCACCCGCCAGGCCCGCAACGGCGGGATTCTGCTGGCCGGGGCGCGTTCCGCCGACGACCTGATTTTGCTCGACGATTACCGCGAAGCCGGTTTCGAGGTCCGGGTCGCCACCGACGACGGTTCGGCCGGCATGCCGGGACTGGTCACCGGCCTGATCGAACCGCTGCTGGCGGAACAGGCGGGACGGAAGCTGAAGTTTTACGCCTGCGGTCCGGGTCCGATGCTGATGGCGCTGGCGGCGCGCCTCCCCGCGCTCGGTTATCCGGAGGCCGAGCTGAGCTTGGACCATCTGATGTGCTGCGGCGTCGGGGCCTGTTTCGCCTGCGTGGTGAAGCTCAAAGCCGACAATGCCGACGGCTGGCGTTTCAGCCGCAGTTGTTCCGAAGGTCCGGTGTACCGGGCGGATGCAATCTATCTGGGAGAATGATTTTATGGCCAACCTGACCACCCGGCTCGGCGCGCTGACCTTGAAGAATCCGGTCATGACCGCCTCCGGCACCTTCGGCTACGGCCGGGAATACCATCAATACTACGACATCGCCCGGCTCGGCGCGGTGGTGGTCAAGGGCGTCGCGCCCTTTGAAAGCCACGGCAATCCGACGCCGCGGGTCGCCGAAACCGCTTCGGGGATGCTCAACGCCATCGGCCTCCAGGGGCCGGGCATCGACAAGTTCCTGAGCCACCCGGACTACCTGCCCTTTCTCCGCGGCACCGGTGCGACCGTCATCGTCAACATCTGGGGGCGTTCGATCGAAGACTACGCGGAAGTCGCCGCCCGGCTCGAAGCCGAAGGCGGCGGCGTCGCCGCGCTGGAGATCAACATCTCCTGTCCCAACGTCAAATCCGGCGGCATCGCCTTCGGCACCGATCCGGCGTTGGCCGCCAAAGTGGTTCAGGCGGTGCGCGGCGCGACCCGCCTCCCCCTGATCACCAAGCTCAGCCCCAACGTCACCCGGATCGCCGACTTCGCGCGGAGCGTGGTCGACGCCGGCAGCGACATGGTGTCGCTGATCAACACCATCACCGGCATGGCGATCGACGTCAGAACCCGGCGGCCGAAGATCGCCAACCTGACCGGCGGTCTTTCGGGCGCGGCGGTCAAGCCGGTCGCGGTGCGCATGGTCTACGCAGTGGCCCAGGCGGGCGCGGTGCCGGTGATCGGCATGGGCGGCATCTATACCGGATTGGACGCGGCGGAATTCATGCTCGCCGGGGCCGACGCGGTGGCGGTCGGGACCGCAACCTTCCTCGATCCCTATGCGCCGGTGCGGGTGATCGAGGAACTCAACGCCTACCTCGACGAACAAGGCTGCGCCGACGCCGCCGAAATCGTCGGCGCGATGCGCCGGTAATTTACCTGAAGCAGGGCGTGATTTCGCAATCGACGCATTCGCGGGCATAGGCCACGCCCTCCGGGGTGTGGCCGGCCCAGACCAGGCCGCCGGCCAGCTTCAGCGCCAGCGCGATCTTGAAGCGGCACCACCGTCCGCGGGTATGGCGGAGCATATTGACGAAGATCGCGTCGGCGGTCGACCGCGGCAGCAATTCCGCCGCGTAGAGGTAGTCGTGAAGCACCGCGAAGAGCAGCAGCCCGGAGTCGAACGGGTGTCCGATGCTCGCCCACATGCCGCGCGGCACGCTGGCCCCGTCGATCGGCAGCCCCGGAAACAACGCGATGCTGTAGTGATAGGCCCGAAAATCGAAGTCGAAGGTCAACGGCGCGGTCAATTCGATGGTATCGCTGCGGCACGGGCAGGTGTCGTTGCCGATTCCGCACGGGCAGCGGCGAAAGTCGTAGCACAGCGCAAAACGGGTATTGAGCTCGCCGGAAATATACAGATTCATCTCCGTCATCATCAGCCTCCATAGGTTTGCCGCCAGACTTCCGGCGGGTCGTAATATTCGTAGTGAAATTTTTCGTGTTTGAGGGTGACGGTCTTCAGGTCCAGCGTGAACGCCGCGCCGAAGCCGTTCCAGAACGGGCCGTCGCCGTAGCGGTCGAGGAACGCCTCGACCGCCTTCCGGGGCAGCGTCTTCAGCTCCAGCGCGTGGGTCCATTCGCCGTTGCTGAAGCTCATCTCCGGCCGGTAATACAGCGTCTGGCCGGGCGAGGTTTCGCCGTGGGGCCAGCAATCCCACCACACCCGGGTGCCGTCCGCCGCATTTTCGTCGCGCACATAAAACTTCAGCTCCACCGCTCCGGCCGGCAGCGTCCGCCGGGGCATCGCATAGGACGGGATTGCAAAATCGACCGCGCCCCGCACGAACTGGCCTCTTTCGCCGACGAACGCCGATCCGAAGGTGCTGTGGCTGGAGGGCGCTATGGAATAGAGATAGGTATGGGTGGTTGTCCCCTCGGCGTCCAGCCGCGCGACGCAGTCGTCGTATGCCTGCAGCACTCCGAGGCCCGAAGGCGCCATGATGCGGCGGTTTCGGAAGGCGACGGTCGCCCCCCCCACTGCGCCGCTCGTCCCCCCCGCGGCGGTGTCCCCATCCTGGCGCCGGGTCCACAGCAGCAGGTTCAGCACCCGGTAAACCTGGAGCATCCAATCGCGCCACAGCGTCGGATGGAACCGGCAGAGGTTCCAGGTCAACGGTTCTTCGCCGAGATATTCGTAGAGGCTTTCATACGTCCACATCGGCGCGTCGGTCCGCGTATGATTGACGAATTGCTCGATGCCCCGGGAAAGGAGCGTGTCAACAGACCTCTGCAGAGAGGTGAAATCCCGATAAAAAACGAGCGGCTCCCAGACGGCTCCTTCCGTGGCGAGCGCCTTGGAGCGTTCATTGGCGGCCGTCATGAGTTCTATGATGCCGTCGCGGCCGCAAAACTCCCGGTGCGCGAAGGTCGTTTCCCAGCCCATGATTTACGCCCGCCAGGTCATGTTGATATTGCCGTCTTTGTGCACCTGGGTCACGATGCCGTACTTGGATATCATGGCAATCGCCACATAAGCTTCGGTCCTGGTGTCGGGGCAGCTTTGGCCGGCGACCAGTTGCGCCGTGACGACGTTGTCTCCGCCCAGGGCGGCCCGGAGATAGATCGTCCCCATCTGCAGCGGGAAAACCGCCTTGGGCACCTGGATGGCGTTGGCGGCGACGCCCCACCAGAAGGCACCGGCATAGTCCGAATCCGGATCGAGCCCGTTGAGCACCGCGACCGTTTGGTTTTCGGAGTCCGGCACCGCGACGAACTGGGCGTAATAGGGTTGTTCGGCCATGCCGTGCCAGCCGAGCATGATCACCGCCGGCCCCCGGCTTGTGCCGCGGAAGAGGATCCGCGCTCCGGCGTGGGCCGCGCTCCGGAAAACATGTTCGCCGTCGACTGTGGTCCCGGTCACGGCGAAGCCGTGCTGCGAGTTGCTCACATCCAGCGTCACCTTGGCCGGACCGGAGATCGCCGCCCGGGTCCAGTTGTTGACCGAGGGC
>JAVBSD010000023.1:0-2872 GCA_031547325.1 Victivallaceae bacterium
GGGTTCAGCGCCATTCGCAACCGGGTGCGCGAAGCAATTCGCGACGCCCATCATTTGGCCTGGCCCGACGCCGGTTTGGACGCCGTCATCAACGAGGCGCAGCGTGAATACGCGCTCCTGACCGGTTCGCTGGTCGGGGCGGTCGAAGTCGTTTCGGCGGCCGGCGCGGTTCACAGCTGCCCCGTTGATTTTATCGAGGTCGTGAAGTTTATCGACGCCAGGGGCTTCGAAGTGCCGGTTTATTCATGGCGGCGGCTCAACGATCTCTATCCCGATTTCCGGCTGGTCGCCGGGGCGGAGTTGCGGGCGCTGTGCTTCGACTTCGACGGCTACGGCAAATTCCGTATCTTCCCGCAGTTGCCGGCCGGCCGGCGTTGCGGCACCCTCCATTATAAACGGCTCCCGGTCGCCGACCGTTTGGAGACCGCCAATCTCGACGCCGTGGAGCAGCATGCCTTGTTCCAGGTGTTCATGCTTTCCGGCAAAAGCCAGGCGGCGAATTATTTCGACCGGTTCACCGCCGCCGTCCACGCCGAATCGGTCACGGGGCGCGGTCTGGCGGCGCGTAAAAACATCCGCTCCGGGAGGTTCTTCTGATGCTTCGGACCGAACTGATTCGAAAAATCCGCGACTGGCTGCGCGACGCCAAAGGCGTGGTATGGAAGGATTCCGAACTGTCCGCCATGCTGGACCGGGCGGCGGAAGCCTGGTCCGCCGATACCGGCGCGTACAAAGGGCGTTTCAATATCGTCGTTTCGGTCGACGGGAGCTGCGAACTGCCCGCCAACTATGTGGCCTTCCTGGCCGGCTGGAATGTCAAAACCCAGCGGATCGAGGCGATGTCGTCGGCGGAACTCGCCCGCCGGCACGGCGATTATTCCGTCCGTTCCGGGTTGCCGGAATACGTCTATGAGGAGCTCGATTCCTCCGGCCGCCTGCGCTTCAGCCCCAATCCCTATGAAAAACAGTCGATCCGGGTATTGGCCCCCTGTTATCCTTACGGCATTCCGGTGCTGCCGGCCTACGGCATCCCGGTCAACACCGTCGATTACGGCATTCCGAAGGAAATTTACCGCTTCACCAATGTCGGCGACGTGGTTTATATCCGCACCGAATCCCCGGAGAAGATCAGCGATCCCCTGGCGCTGGTCTATCATGTGCTGGGACAGGCTTACGACGTCGACTCGGATTTCGCCGACAGCCGGAAAGCGCTGTTTTTTCAATCGCAATACCGCGCCCGGGCCGCCCGGTTCGGCCAGGTTCGTTCGGCCAATGCCGGAGCCCGGAAACGCGGCAACTTTTTTTGAGGAGATTCACTCATGTCCGCAAGCGTCAAAGTCGTAGGCGATCAGGATAGCAACTGGGACCGGATCCCGCCGAATGAAGATCATACCGTCGCCACCCGAATGATCGGGGTCGAGGACGTCCGCTGGGACGTCGACGGCACCGGCGAAAAAACCTCTTACGTCGACCGCACCAACACCGAACGGGAGATCACCGCCCTCAACGCCGGTCATATCCCCTTGCCCCTGGCGGCCCGCGAAGCCTGCGGCGGCGCCGGGAATGTCGCCGCCGGCATGACGGCGCTGAAAGAGCTCATCGGCGAAGGCGGGGCGGGCGGCGGACAGCTTGACGGCGACACCGCGATCACCCTCGGCGCGGGACTTTCCCCGTCCGACCGCCAAAACCTGATCGACGAGCAGCCGCGCAATCTCGGCAACCATACCCTGACCATCGAATTCCTCGAAGCCATCGACCTGGCATTGACCGAGCCTTTGGTCTTCGCCGGGTTCTACGGCGGCGCATTGGTGATCGATCTCAACGGCGTTCAAATTTCCGACGCCGCCGCCATCGGCCGGCTGTTCATGGTCCGCGACAATTACTGTCACGTGACGATCCGCAACGGCACCATGAAACACACCGCCAGCACCTACGCCATTTGGGCCGAGCGCTGCCCGGCGCTGTATCTCGACAGCCTCGAATTCATCGCCTCCGGCACCGCCGACAACTATGCTTTGTGCGGCCTCGACGTCGACGGCTTCATCGAGGGATGTACGACCGTCGACGACAAGCCGGTGACGCTGCAATCGCTCCAGCTCGAACGGGCGGCGCTGGCGGCGGCCACCACCGCCAACGGGGCGGTCAGCACGCACAACGGCGCTTCCGACGCCCATGCGGCGCTTTTCAACGCCAAGGCGGAAAAAAGTCATACCCATACGCCGGCCCAGGCCGGGGCCGACCCGGCCGGCACCGCCGGTTCCGCCGTCAATACCCACAACACCGCGACCGCGCCGCATTCCGGCGTCCTGGCCCCGCTGGCCAATCCCACTTTCACCGGGACGCCGAAAGCGCCCACCGCGGCGACCGGCACCAATACCACCCAACTGGCGACCACCGCCTTCGTTCAGAACGCCGTCACCGCCTCGGGTCAGGCCGACCAGACCGTCGCCAACCACAACCAGTCGGGCAACGCCCACTCCGGCATCCTGGCTCCGCTGGCCAGTCCGGAATTCAACGGCACGCCGAAGGTTCCGACCGCCGCCAGCGGCACCGATTCGGAGCAGATCGCCAACACCGCTTTCGTCCAAAGCGCCATCACCGGCAATACCGTCATCACCGGGCGGATCACCAATGCGGTTGATTCGCACAACCTGGCGGGGAGCGCCCATGCGACGCTCTTCAACGCCAAGGCGGAGAAAAACCACACGCACACCGCAAGCAATGTCGGAGCCGACCCCGCCGGCACCGCGACGCGGGCGGTTTCCGATCACAACGCGCTCGCCACCGCCCACGCGACGCTTTTCAACGCCAAGGCCAACGCCAATCATACCCACACCCCGGCCCAGGCGGGGGCCGAACCGACCGGCACCGC
>JAVBSD010000025.1:0-3660 GCA_031547325.1 Victivallaceae bacterium
GGTTGAGGATCGGTTCGCCATTTTCCGGCTGATAGTATTCGTGGAGTTCCCCGAAGCGCTCGAAGTCGCGGCCGAAGAGCTGCACCGTCTTTTCGGCCAGCTCCGCCGCGTCGTCGCGGTAGCCGTATTTGACCAGCGAACGGAAGACGAAGTAGTTGGAAATCCCCCACACCGGCCCGAGCCAGCTCGACGGATTGCCCGAAGCGCGCAGATTGTACATCTTTTCCATCCGCGACAGGGTGCGCACGCCGTAGGGCGCGTTGAAGGTGCGCTGGTCGCGGTAATGCTCCGCCACCATGCGGCCGGCCTCCTCCGGCGAAGCGATCCCCGACCACATCGCCAGAAACCCCGACCACACGCCGATGCGCATGATCAGACAGTCCCAGTCGCGCGGCTGCCCCGAATGCAGTTCCCACCCGGCGCCGTGCTCGTGTCGCGGCAGCAAATGGAGGTCGCAGCTGTAGTAAAAGCCGGTCCACTCGTCCCAGCAGTGTCGGCGCACCGCCTCCTTGAGCGAGGCCATATCGTCGCGGTAATACTGCGCCAACGCGTCGAGCCCCAGGCAGTCGGCCAGGTACGCCGCCGCCTCGAATTCACGGTACATGAAGCTGTTGAGCAAAATCGACGCCGAGGAGTACATCGGCCGGCCGCAGGTGCACGGATCATTGTCGACGCCGATCGCGAAATCGTCGGCCCAATAGTACAGCCCGGTGGCCCGGTGGCGGAAATGATTGCGGTAGAGATTGTGGAAAAACTGGAACTTCTCGAAGTGGGCGCGCAGCCATTCGGCGTCGCCGCCGGCGTCGCGCACCAGCATCGCGGCATGCTGCGCCAGCACCGGCTTGTGACAGTTGCAGCGCTTGACGTCGGCCGGGCGCAGCTCTTCCAGCCGGTCGGTGGTGTTGGCCACGATCGGCATCCAGCCGGTATGGTCGGTCAACTCAAGAAAATTGAGAATGCAGCCCTGTTCGTAAGGCAACGCGGCGGCGCGCTCCGCCGCGCTGTCGCGGTCGAGCAGCAGCTGGCGCAGCGCGACGTCGGTCAGCCAGCTGTCCCAGTCCCACAGGCAGTTGCCGTAGCTTTTGCTGCCCGGCACGATGAACGGATATTTGAGAATCCCGGCCGGTTCGCGGAACATCCGGGTGTACTCTTCGCCGATCCGCTCCCGGATCAGCCGCGCATAATCGGCCGCGCCGCTCACGAGCGGTTGTCCTTTTCGACCAGTTCGCGGTGCAGCGCCCGCTGGGCTTCGACGAAATCCTCGCGCTCCAGCATGAACTGAACGTTGACCTGGCGCATGCACTGGTCGAGCGCCAGGACGTTGATGTTGGCCTGCGCCAGCGCACCGGCGGCGCGGTGGAGGAAGCCGGGAATCTTCATATTGCTGCCGATCACCGAAACGATCGCCACCGGACGGCGGGTGACCTGGGCATGGGGATGGCGGGTCCGGATCAGCTCGACGCACTGGGCCAGGCGCTTGGCCTTGTCCGCCACGTAGACGGTGATGGTGTTGGCGTTGGTGTTTTTGGCGATGTAGCTGATTTCGCAGTCGTAAAAGGACTGCATCAGGAAATAGTCGTAGCCCGACTGACCGACCATCTCCGGATCGAAGACCTCGATCGCGCTGACGTCGGAACGGCCGCAGATCATCTCCACCCGCGGCTCCGGCGAAATGTAATCGCCGGAAATCAACGTCCCCGGATGCTCCGGGTCGAAGGCGTTGGTGACCCGGATCGGAATGCCGGCGAACTCCATCTCCTTGGAAGCCTTGGGATGGATCGCCTCCATCGCCATGTCCGAAAGCTGGTCGGCGATGTCGAAGTTGGTGAAGCCGATGGTGCGGACCCGGTCGGCGCCGATCAGCTTGGGATCGCCGGTCGAAAGGTGGAATTCCTTGTGGATCACGCCCTCCCGCGCCCTGGTGACCACCGCCAGCTTGCTGAAGGTGATTTCGCTGTAGCCGCGGTCGAACTTGCCCATGATCCCCTCGGAACATTTGGCGTAACCGGTGACGATCGGCATGCAGCAGCTAAAATCCAGCCCGGCGATGTTGCGCTCGATCATCGCTTCGAGGGAGCCCGAGAAGTCGTCCTTCCAGCCGGTCAGGTCGACGAATTCGGCGTTGATTCCGTTGGCGCGCAGGATCTGGGTCGAGTTGAAGGCCGAATGCGCTTCGCCGATGGCGCTCAGAATCTCCCGGGTCGGCGGCAGGTAGTCGCGCAGCGGGAAATGGCCGAAGCCGCGCAGCCGCGACAGATAACGCAGACACTCCCGCGCGCCGTCGATGCGTTCGTTGACGAAACGGTCGGCCAATTCCTGATCGAGGCCGACCGATTCGAAGGAACGGTTGAATTCGATCATTGTGGCGCGCACCGTTTCGAGCTGGGCGTCCCACTGGCGGTCGTCGGCGGCGAAGCTGGCGTAGACGCCGGCCGCGCCGGTTTTCTTGTCTTCGAGCAGCAGATTGGTGATCCCGCCGTAGGCGGAAACCACGAAGAGGCGGTTGTAGAGCGCCTCCGGCGCGCGCGAACCCTTGATGACGTTGGCCATGACGTCGCCGAAACGGCTCATCGAGGTCCCGCCGATTTTTTCAACCGTATGCATGTTCATCTGATCTTATCCTGAAGTGAATGTTCCGGTTCACAGCTCTTCGATGCGGAAGGAACGGGTCGGCCCCTTGACCACCGGCAGCGCCTCGATTTCGGCGAGCGCTTTTTTCATCGCCTTCTCGCGCGCCAGGTGGGTGGTGAAAAAGACCGGCACCCCCGGCTCGTCCGCCGCCGCCGCCGCCGCCGCCGCCGTCTCCGGCTGCACGAAGCCGGCGATGCTGATGTCGTTGCGCGCCAGCACCCCGGCGATCGCCTCGACCACGCCCGGCGCGTCGTCGACCCGGGTCCGCAGATAATAACGCGACTCGATCTCGTCCATCGGCACCAGACGGTTGTACTGCGCTCCGGGCCGGAAAGCCGGCACCCGGCGATGCGAACCGAACTTCAAATCGAGCATCGCGTCGGCGACGTCGGCGACCACCGCGCTGGCGGTGGCCGCGCGCCCGGCGCCGCGGCCGTAAAACAAGGTCTGGCCGACGTAGTCGCCCTCGATCAGCACCCCGTTGAAAACCCCCGAAATGTCGGCCAGCAGCGTCGACTTGGGAATCAGGGTCGGATGGACCCGGAGCTGGACTCCGCCGTCGATGTTGCGGATGATCGCCAGCAATTTGATGCGGTAGCCGAACTGGTCGGCGAAGACCAGGTCCTGCTGCTCGATGCCGCGAATGCCCTCGACATGGATCGGCCCCAGCCCGAACCATTCGCCGTAGGCCAGCGAAGCCAGCACCGCGGCCTTGTGCGCGGTGTCGATTCCGTCGATGTCCAGCGACGGATTGGCTTCGGCGTACCCGAGGCGCTGGGCGTCGGCGAGCACGGTGTCGAAATCGGCGCCCTCGGCCTCCATCCGGGTCAGGATGTAGTGGCAGGTGCCGTTCATGATGCCGTAAATGCGGTTGATCCGGTTGGCGACCAGGCCCTCGCGCAGCGCCTTGATGACCGGAATGCCGCCGGCGACGCTGGCTTCGTAATAGATGTTGGTGTTGCCGGCTTCGGCCGCGGCGAAGAGCTCGGCGCCGCGGGTGGCCAGCAACGCCTTGATGGCGGTGACCAC
>JAVBSD010000152.1:0-3629 GCA_031547325.1 Victivallaceae bacterium
CCCCTCCGAACGTTTGCTCGACTACCTGGTCGAATGGGTCGAGTCGCCCTGGCGCGATTTCGCCACGTCGCACGCCCTGGCCGCCGTGGTGCTGGCCGAAATCCGCAAGGCCGCGGCGTGCGCCGCGGTCCGTTCGCTGCCGGAGTATATGCATGAACTGCTGATCCGGCTGGAGGAACTGGCGTACCGGCCGCTGCCGGTCGCGGAGATCGTCGCGGTTTCCGGCTACGGCCGTTCGACCCTGTTCCGGATGTTCCGCGACTGTCTCGGTCTTACGCCGGGAGAGTGGCTGCTGCGGCTGCGCTTGCGCAAGGCCGCCGATCTGCTGCGCGACAGCCGGCTGCCGCTGGCGGAGATCGCCGGGCGCTGCGGCATTCCCGACGCCAATTATTTTTCGAAGGTGTTCCGGCGCCATTACCACCTGCCGCCCGGACGCTATCGCAAGGGATTCCTGTAACCGTTACCCGAAGAGATCGCCCTGGACCATCTTGGCGGGAGCCGCCGGGGCGGGGGAGGGCGGCGCCGGCTCCCCGGCCGCGTCTGCCGGGAGCTCCCGGAGCAGACTGTTCAACTCCTGGTCCCGGCAGAGCCCGGCGATCGCCGCCCAGTCGGGCGCGCTGCGTTTCAGGACGCCTGGGACATCGGCGAATTCCGGCGGCAGCTCGGTGCGAAGCCGGATCAACTGCCGGTTGAGCCGGATGAGGTCGAGATGATCGCGCAGCGCGTCGAGGATTTTCGGCGTGAGCTCCGCCGGCGCTTGCGCCAGGACGGCGTCGATATCGGGGGCCGCCGCCAGGATTTTGGCCGCGGTTTTGGCGCCGACGCCGGGGACGCCGGGGATGTTGTCCGAGGAGTCGCCGAGGAGCGCCAGGTAATCGACCATCTGCCCCGGCGCGACGCCGAATTTGGCGGTGACGGCGTCGCCGCCGCGGCGTTCGAAGCCGGTGGCTTTGCGGTCGGGGGCCAGCCAGGTCACTCCGGGGCGGACCAGCTGCGCCAGGTCTTTGTCGGAGCTGACGATGAACACTTCGCGCTCGCCGGGCGCGCCCACGGCCGCGAAGCCGCCGATCAGGTCGTCGGCCTCGTAATTTCCCGCCTGCAAGAGCGGCCAGCCGAAGGCCGCCGCCATGGCGCGGATGACCGGCATCTGCCGCGCCAGCTCTTCCGGCATCGGCGGCCGTCCGGCCTTGTATTCCGGCGCCAGCGCCAGCCGGAAGGCCGGTTTGCCGCAGTCGAAGCACAGCGCGCCGTCGCTTCCGGGAAATTCCCGTTCCAGATTGATCAGCAGCCGGGTGAAGGCGAAGACGGCGTTGGTGGGCTCTCCCCGGGAATTGCTCAGGTGGGCAATGGCGTAGAAGCAGCGGAATATCTGGCTGTAGGCGTCGATGAGTAAAATATTTCTTGCGGTTCCGGTGTTTTCCATGTCGTTCCTCCTGCCTGGAAAAAAAAAGCCCGGATTGCCGGGCGGGTTGCTGAAAGGGTTGGGGGATGTCCGGCCAGGCGCCTGGAGGAGTAATTATGAAGAGGAGAAAATTGCATTATGGCACCTGATCTTTCACCCCCCAACCACGGTTAAAATAGCATTGGAAATATCAATGTTCAATTGAAAAAAAACGATTTTTGCGGATTTTTTGGAAAATTCTTGAAAATTCAGCCAACGCCAGTATGGTATGGAAGTTTTTGAAAGGTGAATATCGATGACGCCCCCAAACGATTTGCATTTGTTGATCGACCGGGAACGGATTGCCGGCCGGGTGGCCGAGCTGGGCCGGGAAATCACCGGGCATTACGCCGGCGAAGCGGTGACGGTTCTGGTGCTGCTCAACGGCGCGGTGATTTTCGCCGCCGACCTCCTGCGGCATCTGGATTTGCCGTTGCGCCTGGACACCATGGCGGTGGCGAGCTACCACGGGACCGCCAGCTCCGGGCAGGTGAATTTCCGTTCCGCGCCGAAGCTGCCGGTCGACGGGCGGCGCATTCTGCTGGTCGACGACATCCTCGACACCGGGACGACGCTGGCCCGGGTGATCGAACGGCTGTATGCCGACGGCGCCGCCGAAGTCCGGAGCTGCGTTCTGCTCGACAAAGAGGTGGCGCGCGCCGCCGGCGGAACCGTCCGCGCCGACTGGCACGGATTCCGGATTCCGCCGGTTTTCGTGGTCGGGTACGGCCTGGACGCCGACGAGGACTTCCGCCATCTCCCCGACATTTGCGTCTGCGGAAGCTTGGATTAATTGTCGTCGGAGTTGCGCTTGATCGCGACCTGCCCGGAGCGGGCCATGCGGATGATCCGGTAGTCGCGGACCAGCTCGACGAAGTTGTCGAGTTCGGCGGTGGTCCCGGCGAGTTCGACGGTCAGGCTCTTCTGAGTGACCGCGACCACGGTGCCGCGGAAAATCTCCGCCAGTTGGAGAATGCCGGAGCGTTCCGCCGGTCCGTTGGCGGCGAGTTTGATCAGCATCAGCTCCCGGGCGACGAATTCGCCTTCGGAGAGATCGCTGACCGCGATCACGTCGACCAGCTTGTTGAGCTGTTTCTCGATTTGTTCGAGCACCGCCTGGTCGCCGGAGGTGACGATGGTCATCTGCGACACGGTCGGATCGTGGGTGGCGTTGACGGTCAGGCTGATGATGTTGTAGCCGCGCCCGGAGAAGAGGCCGACCACCCGCGACAGCACTCCGAATTTATTTTCCACCAGCACCGAAAAGGTATGCCGTTTGTTGTCTTCCATAAATGATCCCTTTCTGTATCCTGGTATTAATTTGCCTCGAATCGGCGATTTTTCAAGTGAAGCGGTTGACTTTTCACCGTTTGGGGCGTATTTTCCCGTGAAACCGTGAAAAGGAAATCCATGAACGACGCCGACAAGCACCGCGCGGACGAATTGGTCCGGCAGATCCGTTACCATAACTACCGCTATTGGGAACTCGGCGAACCGGAAATTTCCGACGTCGATTACGACAAACTGCTTCGCGAGCTCGAAGCCCTCGATCCCGGCAATCCGGTTCTGACCCAGGTCAACGCTCCGGCGGTGGCCGGCTCCGGCAAGGTGCGCCATCTCCGCCCTCTGCTGTCGCTGGACAAAGCCTATTCGCTGGAGGAGGTCCTGACCTGGGCGCGGAAGCATTCCCGCGGCTCCGACGAGCTGCTGCTGGTCGAACCCAAATACGACGGCATTTCCGCCAATTACGCCGACGGCGTCCTGTCGACCCGCGGCGACGGCGAAACCGGCGAAAACATCTCCGACAAGCTGCCGCTGATCGAGCTGGAAACCATGGGCTACCGGGGGCCGGTCGACCGGCCGGTGCGCGGCGAGATCGTCATTCGCGACGACGACTTCCGCAACCTCTACGGCGCCATCGTCCGGAAGGGAGGCGGGCACTACAAAAATTCCCGCAACGCCGTCGCCGGGCTGATGGGGCTCAAGGACATCTCGGAGATGCTGCGCCAGGGCGCCAAGCTGACCCTGGTCGACTACGAACTGATCTCCTGTCCGGTGGCGCTCGACGACCTCGAAAAACGCTGGCCGGAGCTGCTGGAAAAGATCGAATTCCTGCCCTATCCCCTGGACGGCGTGGTCGTCAAGCTCGCCGACGCCGCCTACGCCGACGGCCTCGGGGCGACCAGCC
>JAVBSD010000317.1:0-3010 GCA_031547325.1 Victivallaceae bacterium
TCGGTGATCTCCTGGTCGGAAACATCCCCGATCCCGATCGGAAATGAGCTGAAACGGTGAAAAGTGGCCCCGCCCCCTGCCCTCTTTGGGGGCGGTGGATGATTATGGCAAAGCCATCGAAATCAATCTGAAATTTGCAAATGAGGAGGACGGCGCGTGAGTTTTCGGGGGAATTCTGCCGCAGACGGTTCAGCGAGGAGACGAATAACATTCGACGCCGGAAATGTGCTCGATGCCGCCGATGAACATTTTGTGAAAATCTTCGCCCGGATATACTTGGGAAGGAATCTCCGGGTCCGTGAAACCGGCCGGGTCCAGCGTCCCGCGGTAGAGCTTCCGGCATTCGATGATCAGTTCGGCTTCGGCGTAGCCCGGCGCGGCGACCTGGACGGACGGAACCGGGGTCAGGTGCGCCGCCTGGATTTTGTCGAGGTCGCGCCCGGACTTGGTCCCGCACAACTCCAGCGCCCCGCGCATGGTTTCGGGAAACGCCGCAAGGGTGAAAGTGTCAAAGCGATCCATGAATTCCAGGGTGAACCGCTGCGGACGGACCAGCGCCATGGCCACGGGCCGGTTCCAGATCACCCCCAGGAATCCCCAGCTCACCGTCATGCAGTTCACTTCGCCCGTTGCATGGTCGCCGGCGGTCAGCAGAAACCATTGACGGTTGAAGAGGTCGAACAGCTCGCTGCTGAACTTCGACGCCGGAATCGGAATGCGTTGTATCGTTGTTTTCATGACACACAATACAGCCTGCCGCCGTTTTTTGCAAGCCGGTCCCGCCATAAATTCCCGAACTGATTTGCCGCTCCGGCGTACTGTGGGATTAAAGCGCCTTCAGCAGCACTTCGGCGGCGCGGTCGGGAGCCGTGTCCGGAGTCGCCGCGTATTCCGCCGGCCCGACCAGGAACGCCTCGCGCCAGTCGGCCGGCGCCGTGAAGCAGTGGCGGTATTCGAAAAGTTCACTCGTCGAACTGCGCAGCATCCGGCGCAATTCCGCCTCCAGCCCATCCGTTCCGCCCGCCGCCGGATCGGCCAGCGGCGTCGCCAGGATCACCCGTTCCGCCGCCGGGCCGGTCCAGGCCGCCGCCAGCGTCAGGTCGATCAGCCGCGCCCATTCGCCGTCCCGGCGGCAGGGCCCCAGCCGCCGCCGCGACGGCGGCACCACGATCACGGTGCCGGCTTCGGCCCCGCCGAGCGCCGTCAACGCCGCCGGCAGGGCGGCGAACCAGTCGCGCCCCAGGTCGCCGGGAGCGAACCACGGAATGAATTCGAGTTCGTAACCGCGCTTTGCCGCCGCTTTTGCCAGGCTTTCCCGAAACCCGGGGAACTCTTCGGCCGCCACCGCCAGCCGTTTTTTCGCCGGCAGCATCCGGCGCACCGCCCGGACGAATTCCAGCCGCCGCTGTTCGTCGAGCTGCCGCCGGTGCAATACCGGAATCACCCGGGTCCCGGCGGCGTCGTACCAGCCGTCGACGCCATGGGTCAGCTCCGGCAGCTGCGCCACCGGAATGAAGGCGATCCGCCGGCGGGCGAATTCGCAGCCGGGCAGCGCCATCACCCATTCCACACTCAGCGGTTCGGCCAGCCGCGTCCCGTCGAGTTCGACCATGAATTTGCGGTATTCGCCGGGAGCGAAACGGTCGCCGGGATCGCGTCCGCCCAGCGGCACCGTCAGCGTTTCGGCCGCGAACATGGCATTGGGACGGTCCGGCGCGATGGTCACGGTGAAATTCAGCGCCGCCGGCAGCTTGCTCACCGCCTCCCAGTACAGCTCGCGCGTTTCGTCGTCATAAATGACCTCGGGCAGAAAAAAAACGATTCCGGCCTCGCACTCCGCCGGCCGGCTCCGGCGTTGAAATTCCGGCACCGGCACCGCCGTCGCCAGGGAAGAGTTCGCGGTATCCAGCATCACCCACGACTCCGGGCCGCCGATGAAGTCGAATTCGCTCCCCTCCCCGGCCGGAACGCCGTCGAGCAGCCAGACGGCGTCCGGGTGAACGGTGCGGCAGCGGACGACGGAGCGGATCTCGTCCTTGGCGGTGAAAATTTCACAGACCACTGCGGCTTCGGCCTCCGGCGGCGCGGCCTCCTCCTCCGCCATCGCCGACGCCAGAACGCACCACGCGGCCAGGCACCATCGAATGATTTTCACCGCGCCGCCTCCTGCAATTTGAGCTTAAAGGCGACGTCGATCCGGAAAGCCGGCAGCTCCAAAGACACCGTTTCCGCCGCCGTCGCGCCGATCTCCTCCGTCCCGAGCACCCTCCCCGTCAACGTATCCAGGAAACTCGCCCGCCAGCGTCCCGTTTCCGGCGCCGTCCATTCGATCCGGACTCCGGTATTTTCCGGAGCCTGTTCCGGTTCCCCGGGATAATCGATCATGGCGTCGCGGCGGTAGACCCAGCCGTGCATCTCGCCGGGCCGGGCGATCGCCAACGCCTCCAGAAGGGGTTCGCCGTCTCCGCCGGCGGCGATCGCGACGCGCTCCCACGCGGGGTCGCCGCGGTCGGCGCCGGCGATGAAACGGCTGAAGCCGTGGTAATGGCGGTAGCCGTCCCGGCGGTGTATCAGTTCGTGCCACCACAAAAAAGGCGTTCCGGCCAGCCCCAGGAAATAACTGCCCCACAGTCCCGAGTGCAAATCGGCCAGCACCCGCGCCTGCTTCCCGCCGCTCGGCGAACCGCCGAATTCGGTAATCAGCAAAGGTTTGCCGAACACCGGAGTCATCCCGGCGGCGTATTCCCCCAGGTGGTCGATGAACCAGGTTTCCCGGTCGACCGGGTAGTAGGCGTCGCCGACCACGTAATGCAGCGAATCGCGCAGCCAGATGTTGCGGAGGTTGAGGTTGTTATAAAAATCGCTGCACACGTGGAAGGAGATCGGATGCCGCCCCGAATCCCATCGCCTCAGGTCGGCGGCGGCCCAGTCGAGCCAGGCGCCGAGGTGCCCTTCGCTGTAATTGACGCCGAAATCATCGGTCAAATCACCCTCGCTGTACAATTCGAAG
>JAVBSD010000402.1:0-5460 GCA_031547325.1 Victivallaceae bacterium
CGCCACTTCGTCCGGCAGGGCGGCCAGGCGCTGCTGCTGCTCGGCGGCAAAAACAGCGAACCCCAGGCCGAAGAAGCCGCCAAACACCGCATTCCGGCCATCCGGCTGCCGCTGATGCCGCCCTTGTCCTGGCGCAACCCGGCGAGCATCTGGCGCTTCTGGCGCGGCGCCTCCGGCGGCCGCAAGGCGTCGACGGCGGCGCTCCGCGAATTCAATCCCGACGCGCTGCTGGCGATGGGCAGCTTCGCCTCGCTGCCGGCGGTCCAGGCGGCGTGGCGCCTCAAGCTGCCGGTCTTCCTCCACGACGGCAACGCCAAAATCGGCCGCGCCAACCGTTATTTCAGCCGCCGCGCCCGAGTGATCGGGTTGGCTTTCCCGCCGGTCAATTCGGAAAAACTGCGCTGCCCCTGGGACGTCGCCGGCATGCCGCTGCGCCCGGAGCTCCTCGACCGCAATTACACCAAAACCGAAGCGGTCAAGCTCCTCAACGAACGCTTTGCGGGCAAACTCGATCCGCAACGGCTGACCATCCTGATTTTCGGCGGCAGCCAGGGCGCGCGCTCGGTCAACCTGGCCTTTTCCCGCGCGCTGAACGAGCTCGGGACCCGGCGCAACGACTTTCAGGTGATCCACCTGTCGGGACGGCTGGAATTCGAGGTCATGGAATCGCTGTGGAGCAAGGCCGATTTCCCGGTGCTGCTGCTGCCGGCCCTCGACGACATGGCTCTCGGCTACCAGGCGGCGGATCTGGTGGTGTCGCGTTCCGGCGGCAGCTCGGTCGCCGAACTGGCCTATTTCCGCAAATTCGCCATCCTGGTCCCCTACCCCTTCGCCGCCGAAAACCACCAGTTCGCCAACGCCGAATACCTGGCCGACGGCGAAGCGGCCTACATCCTGCCCAACGACCAGTGCGAAAACCGCGCCGGCGCGCTGCTGGAGAAGTTCTTCGCCGACCCATTGGCATTCACCGAACTCGGCGCCCGGGCGTCGCACCTGGCCCGCCCCGACGCAGCCGGCGATATGCTCGAACTGATCCGGCGCGACCTCGCCGGAGAATGACTGTCCCGGGGGGATTGGTTCACGCTTCGATGGCGCGGCAGGCTATTTTTTATTTTTTCAGGCGGAATTCGCCCGGCGTCCGCCCGGTGCGGCGCTTGAACGCGCTGGCAAAATGCTGCGACGACGAAAAGCCGTAACGGCAGGCGATCATGGCGATCGCGTCACTCCCCGCCCCCAAATCGCGCTCCGCCGCGGCAATGCGCTCCCGCAACAGATATTCCACCGGCGACAGACCGAAAACCCGCCGGAAACGCCGCGAGAGCGCCGCCGCCGTCAATCCGGCTTCATCGGCGACGGCGGCGATGGAAACACTGCGCCCGAGATTTTCGTCGAGCCGCCGGCGCACCTTTCCCATCAGCAGCCGGTCGGCGGTCGCGACGCCGGCCCGGCGGTCGAGGCAGCGCGCCATTTCGATCAGGATTTGCGCCAGCAGCAGCGCCGTCAGACTGGAGGAAGCCGGCCCCGGAGCGGCCAGCTCCGCGACCAGCCGGCGCGCCGCCGCGTTCAAGCCGGCGGAGCCGCCGACCACCCGGCTGCCGGCGGCGGCGAAACCGGCAACCAGTTCACGGTATTCCTCCGGCCGGAACCCGCCGCAGCCCTCCGGTCCCGGCTCCAGCTCCGGAATCAGCCACAGCAGCGCGCAGGGTTCGATCACATCGCAGCGGCCGCGATGGTCGATGCCGGGCTGGACGATGCCCAGGGTATCGGCCGGCTGGGTCAGCTCGACGCCGTCCGGCAACACCCAGGTGGTCGCCCCCTTGAGCACCAGGGTCAATTCCGGTCCGCAGCTGTGCCGGTGGCTGAACAGATCGATGGTGTGGTTGTAGAAATGGTAGCCGCCGGCCGCCAGCCAGCCCGGCGCGCCGGCCAGCTCCCGGAAATCGCAGCCGCTTCGATGAGTCAACGTCATGATGTACAGAAATTTTCCGTTAAAAAAATGACCGCGGATTTTTTGTCATAGACTATATTACCTGGAAGCACAATTTGCAACCGGGAGAAATCATGACTTCGAAGGAAATCGTCATCGCCACCATCGAACAGGCCGGTCCGGAACGCCTGGGCTGCCGCCTGGCGCCGGGGTACTGGAATGATTTCGTCTGGATCGGCATGTCGCCGAATGTCGACGACCGCCCCCTCGGCCTCGGCCGCCACCGCGACGAATGGGGGACGGTGTGGAACAACATCGGCGTTTCCCGGATGGGCGAAGCGGTGGAATTCCCCCTCGACGACTGGGACGCCCTGGAAACCATGGCCATTCCCGACGTCAACGCTCCGGCGCGCTGGAGCGCCGCCGAAACCGCGATCCGCGCCGTCGATCCGGGAAAATTCATCCTGGGCTGCGGGATTTCGATCTACGAGCGCATTCACTTCCTGCGCGGCCTCGAAAACACCTGGACCGACATTCATCTCGAACCGGAGCGCCTGCGGCGGCTGATCGCGCTGCTGGTCAGGATGAACTGCGACAACATCCTTCACCTGAAGCGGCTCGGCGCCGACGGGTACATCTTTTGCGACGATTGGGGGCTGCAGGACCGGCTGATGATCGCGCCGGAGCAATGGCGCGAATTCTGGTTCCCGGCCTACGCCGAAATCTACCGCGCCGCGCACGCCGCCGGCATGAAGACCCTGCTCCACAGCTGCGGCTACATCCTGGACATCCTGCCCGGCCTGATCGAAGCGGGCCTCGACGTGATCCTGATGGACCAGCAGCAGAACATGGGGCTGGAGGCGCTGGGACGCTTCGCCGGCAAGATCACCTTCTGCTGCCCGGTGGACATTCAGGCGGTCATGCCCGCCGGCGACCTGCCGGCGATCCGCGCCTGCTGCCGCCGGCTGGCCGCCCATCTGTCCACCGCCGGCGGCGGCTTCATCCCCGACTGGTACGCCGACCCCGCGGGCGCCGGCCACTCCGAACCGGCGGTCGCCGCGATGTGCGAAGAGTTCCACCGGGTGGCACGGCAATGGAGAGAATAATTTCGGAACGCGAAAAATATTTGCATTTCCGAAAATCGGGGTTACATTAACATCAGAAAGCAGGTTAATCTTAGAACAGTATTGCATCAGAGTCGCGATTCGTCGATGACTCTAACGTTACCATGTAGCTTAAGATTATACTACCTGCTTTCTTTTTTTATGCCCGCAAATGCATCCCGCCGTCGATATAGAGGACCTGCCCGGTGACCGCGTCGTTTTCGAGAAGGAAGCGGCAGCCGGCGGCGACATAGACGAGGCCCGGAGCGCGGCCGAGCGGCCTTTTATCACGACTCCGCGCCATTCCCAGATGCGCCAGGTGCTCCGGCGGCAGCACCGGCCCCAGGGCCAGCGCGTTGGCGCGCACCGCCGGAGCCAGCTCCAGCGCCGCCGCCAGGGTCAGATCGGCCAGCAGCCGCTTGCTCAATGAATAAGCGCCGCCGGACGGCGCCGGAAACTCCGCCTCGTGATCGACCAGATTGACGATCGCCCCGGATTCCAGGCCCTCCTGCGCCGCGAAAAGACGCATCAGCTTCAACGGAGCGCGGCAATTGACCGCCATCTTCAGCTCGAATTCCGCGTCGTCGCCGGCAAAAAGCGGTTTCGGATCGTAGAGCGAAGCCGAATTGACCAGCGCGTCGAGGCGTTCGCCGCCGAGCATGGCGAACAATTCGCCGGCGCCGGCGGCTTGCGCCAGGTCGCATTGCAGCACTGGATGGCGCGCCGCCCCGCCGGGCAGTCCGGCGGCGACTTCGCGCGCTTCCCGAAGCGAGCGGTTGCAGTGGAGAAAGATCCGCGCCCCGGCCGCCGCCAGATCCCGGGCCAGCGCCGCGCCGATGCGCCGTCCGGCGCCGGTGACCAGGATGTTGCGGCCGGCGAGCTTCATCGCAGTTTCAACGTGGCGAGCGCGATCAGCGCGAAGAGCCCGGAAAGGATCCAGAAGCGCACCACGATCTGGGTTTCGGTCCAGCCGCCGAATTCGAAGTGGTGATGAATCGGGGTGCAGCGGAAGATGCGCTTCCCGGTGAGCTTGAAGCTCCCCACCTGCAGCATCACCGACACCGCCTCCATCACGAAAACGCCGCCGACCAGCAAAAGCAGGAGTTCCTGGCGCACCATCACCGCCAGCAAACCGATCGCCCCGCCGATGGCCAGACTGCCGGTGTCGCCCATGAACATCGACGCCGGATGGCAGTTGTGCCACAGGAAACCGATGCACGCCCCGATCAGCGCCGCCGCGAAAACCACCGTCTCGCCGCAGCCCGGGATGTAGGGAATGTACAGATAACCGGCAAAGATCTTGTTGCCGCAGAAGTAGGCGAAGACCGCGTAGGCCAAGGTACAGAAAATCGAACACCCCGCCGCCAACCCGTCCTTGCCGTCGGTCAGGTTCACCGCGTTGGAGGCGCCGACGATCACCACCGCCGAAAAAATCAGCACCGGCCAGCCGGTCCACGCCGGGTTCTTCAGAAACGGCACCATTAGATCGTGCATGAAGTGGCGGTATTCCGGCAGCGCGCTGAGACAGCCCACCGCCACTCCGGCGACCAGGAACTGCCCGAGCAATTTGGCTTTGCCGGGGATGCCGTCGCGGCGGCGGTAGGCGACCTTGGCGAAGTCGTCGGCGAAGCCGATCGCGGCGAACAGCACCGTCGCCACCACCAGGATCATGGCGATCGGATTGAAAATATCCATCCACAGGAGCGACGATGCGACCACCGCGCCGACGATCAACAGTCCGCCCATCGACGGCGTCCGGGCTTTTTCCTTGTCGATCATCTCCTCCGGCATCAGGCCGCCGCCGTAGCGGTTCGGCGCGGTGGCGCGGAAGTTCTTCAGCCGCCGGACCGTCCAGGGCCCGAGCAGCACCGTAATGGCGAACGCGGTGAACGCCGCCCCGCCCGAGCGCAGCGACAGATAGCGCAGCAGCCACAGCGGTTCCCAATAAACATAAAGATCGGTCAGCCAGTAAAACATTGCGGTAAAATTCCTCCGGGGCCAGGAAACGGCCACCCCATACACTAATGGCAAAAGATCTTTTTACAAACCTCCGGAGCAACTTTTCCGCGACTTTTTACAAGCGGACCAGCGCGCCGCCGGGGATTTCGCAAACCCCCTCATCCACCTCCAGCCAGACGCTGCCCGCGGTCGGATTGCGCACCATTGTCATATCGCAGCCGAACTCCAGCCGCCGGCCGGCCGTCAGGTAGTCGTAAATCTCGATGTTGGTCGCGTACCAGAGATCCTCCCGCCCCGACGCGGCGCGGCAGAATTCCTCGATCAGCTCCCAGTTGCCGTTGCGTTCGAACTCGTAGCTGTGCCCCCACAGGTAAAAGAGCGTCGGACCGGGACACCAGGTTTCGAGAAAGGTATTGAGCCGGGTCAGGCAATCTTCGCGGTGGTGGCAGGTCGGGTGCCACTCCAGCCAGT
>JAVBSD010000202.1:0-4620 GCA_031547325.1 Victivallaceae bacterium
GCCGCCGTTGGCGGCCAGCTGGAACGCGCCCATGATCCGTCCGAAGAACTGCGGCGGAATCACGTCGTTGAAAATATACCAGATCACGCTCCCTACGAACATGTAGAAAAACTGAAACACAAACATGACGACCGCGATCACCCCCACCGTCATCGTCACCGGATGCGCCTCGGCCCACGGCCCCACCGCCACGGCCAGCCACGGCCCGACCCGATCGGTGAAGCCGAAGGCGAAAAGGCTCAACACCAGAAACGGCAGCGACATCAAAATATAGGGAATCCGCCGTCCCCACTTCCCCCGCCGCCGGTCGCTGACGAAGCCGATGCAGGGGCAGACGGTCATGTTGAGCACGCCGCCGATGGTGGTGAGCAAAACCATTTTGGCGGTGTCGCTGACGCCGAGCTCCTTGAGCTGAATCGGCAGCATGGCCGCGGGCATCCCGAGGCAGGCGCTGTAGACGAAGCCGCCGACCATCAGCCAGAAAAAGACCAGGAACAATTTGGGAAGGGTATAGTGGAGCGTGCCACAACTATAAGTCTTCATGCGGATTTCCCTGAGGGTGAAAATGCGGGCCGCCGGCAAGCGGCCCGCATGGAGCAAAGGTTATTCGAAGACCTGCACCTCGCCGATATGACCGACATTGTCCAGGAACACCGTGTCCGTCTCCACCGGTTCGATGAAGTAATCGACCGCCGGGGAAGCAATGTCATAACCGGCGGGATCGTCGACTTCCGCCCAGCGGTCATTCGCGTCGTCCCAGACGATGAAGCACTTCCGGCTGGAGACGACCTTCGGCTCCTGCCCGCCGAGGACGAGCCGAATGCCCTCCGAAGCGGTCACCATCCGAACCCGCCTCACCGTGGCGACCCGCGGCAGGGTGATCGTGACGGTGCCGGGCGACGGATGGCCGTGCCAGTTGTAGACGCCGCAGGCGCCGTCGATGACCGAAGCATCGAAGGTATAAGGATTGCGGTTGGTCGAAGTCACCCTGGCCCCGTTCCAGTAATCCGCGAGGTTGCCGGGAGTCTCCTGCCCGATGAAGGAGTCGGAGCGTTGGTATTCCTTCAGTATTTTCGTCATGGCCGCGTCGTCCATGTCGAAGTTGACGTAGATGTTGGTGCCGAAGGGCTCGAAGGCGTCCGCGATCTCGCCGCCCGCGGCCATGACGTTCCGCCCCTGCCCCAGCACTTTGTAGCTTCCGTCCCGCGACGCCGGCAACCGGACTTCGACCCCGGCCGGATAGGGGTTGACCGCGAACAGCACGATCCTGCCGTCCAATTCCTTTTCCAGGAAGTGGATGTTGCCGACCCGCCGGGGCGGGTTGTCGCATGGTCCCGCCATGATCCAGGGCGCCAGGGCCTGGATTTCCCGTCCGTATTCCTTCAGCGCCGGCCACAGCCGCCGGGCCAGCAGCACCGAATGATCCCACATCGTGATCCCCTTGACGCCGTGAATGATCGCCAGATAACTCATCAGCCGGGTTTCGCCGATGGTCGGAAACCGGGCCTTTTCCGGGTAGCCGCCGTAATAGCCGCCGGGGAAGCATTCCTGGACGAACCAGACCGGACGGCGGTTGCGGGAAATCCGCACCGCGTCGTCGATGGCGCCGGAGATCATCTCACAGGAGACGATCGGGCCGTCGGAATCGCGGGAGAAACCGACGTAGATGTCCAACTGGAAAACATCGAGGTGTTCCGTGCTGCGGATCAGCCCCCTGGAATTGTTGAAGCAGATCACCTGCGGAATCAGGCCGCCCGTGGCGCGCTGCGCGTCGATCATCGAGCGGAACCGGGCCGCGTCGGCGGTCTGGTAATCCGGTTCGTCGCTGGTGTACCAGCCGATCAGTTCGCTGCCGGCATAGTCGTTCCGGGCGGCGGTACGCGCCAGCAGGTCCTCCGGCAGGGGATCGTTCCCGCGCAGCCAGTCCTCGTGCAGAAAGCTGTTCTTGGCCACGCTCATGATGCCCTGTTGCCGCAACTGTTCGCCCGCGGCGGATAATTCGAGGTTCTGTCCGGTACAAACAATGGTGTTGAAGCCGTACTCGGCGATATTGCCCAGCGGCGGATAATAGTAGAATCCGAGGGGAAAAACGGTTTTTCCGTTGTACACCAGATTGTTGCAGGCGTCGAAGTAAACTTCGGAATTGCCGGTCCGGGGAACGACTTTTTCCAGCGGCAGCACCTTCCGAAACTGGCCGGCGGTCACGACCAACTGATAATCGCCGACGGCGAGTTCGGCCGGCACCGGCACTTCGATCAGGCCGGATTCGGTCGGGACCTTTGTTTCGGTTTCGCCCAGCGTGTTGCCGGCGGCGTCCAGGAACACGGCGCGCAGCGGCTTCCCGGCGAAGGCCGGATCGCGGAGCCGCACCTCCGCCGTCACCCGGTCGAGTTTCATCGAGTCGAAGATATAGTTGCGGTAGCGCGGATCGTACAAATCGACCAGCAGCGGCGACGAATCGGCGGTAAATTCGAATTCAGTGGGATATTCCCCGGCCACCGAGAGCGTCCCCAGATAGCTGCCCGCCTCCGGCAGCTTCAGGCGGAAATCGAGCGTGTTCGTCCCCTGCGCCAGCTCGGCGGCCAGCTCGGAGACCAGGGTGAAATCGTTCCGGTTGGTGACGAAGAGCCGAACCGGCTCGGAGCCCGCGCAAACGGCGTCGACCGTCGCCCGCAAAGTCCCGGCCACGCCGGCGGCGGCCTCTTCCGGATCGGCGAATTCAATGCCGGACAGCGTGTAATTGAACAAATCCGCGTCCGCGATGACGCCGTGAAGGATGGCGAAGGCCGCCGGATTGTGAAATCCAGTCCCCAAATCCGGCCAGCAGCTGAGCTCCCCGGTAACCATATTTTCCCGCGCGATGGCGATCCGCCAGGTATCGTTGCCGGTGCGCCCGAAGAGCGCCAGCGGGATGGCGAACTCAACCTCGAAGCCCTCTGGAGTGATCCGGGCCGCCGATTCCCATTCGCCGTTCCAATTCAAATCCTTGCTGCCGCTGTCGCATTTTGCGTCGCCCCGGACGTTGGCGGCGGTGACGATGAACTGCCAATAATGTTCCCCCGTGGCCTCCGGGGAGACGAACAGCTCCACGCAGTCGTCAGTCCAGACGTTCAAGTCGCGGGTGGTGCTCTCCGTCCGCAGCCGGTCGGGAGCGGCGCTCCAACATTTGACGGCGACATACAAGGTCCGCCCGTCGGTGAACATCAGCGCCGAACTCGGTTCCGCGGCCGCCGCCCCGTTGGCGCGCAGCCGGGAAAATCGGTTCACTGGCGCCGCCCGTGCCCAGGCCGGTTCGTCCGCCGCGCCGTCAAGTGTAATCTCCGCCCCCTTGATGACCGGCAGGTAGGCGTCCTCCGCCCCCGTCGCCGCCGCCATGCCGAGGCACATCAACAGAAAAATTACGATTCGCTTCATGACATCCCTTATCTGCAATTGTTACAATGCGACCCGGTCGCGGGCGACGACGCCGTTGGCGCCGATTACCAGAATTTCCGCGTGAACCGGACGCATTTCCCGGTCGCCCGCGCCGAAAATCGCCACCTCGGTGAGAACGCAGGAGGCCTCCGCCTCCAGCTTGAGAAACCGCAGCTCGGCGGGCGGAAACACGACGCCCTGGCGTGACGGGTAATTGGTATCATCAAACTTGAACGGATAAGCCAGATCGGCCCCGTCCACCCGCGCCAGCAGCTCGTATTCCGCCTCGGGAGCGCCTTTGCCGTAGACGTTGAAAGCGCCGGGGCCCGCGATGTAATAAATTTCCAGCCCGCTGATCCAACGGGGTTGGCGCAGGTCGAATTCGACATAGGGCCGGTCGGCTCCCAGCCACCGGACGCCGCCCGGCCAGCGCCGGGTGCCGTCCGCCGGGTCCATGTCCAGCAGATCGCGCCCGGTGTTGTCCGCCCGGTGCCGCCAATTGTTGGGCGCGGGGACCAGCACATAATCCACCGCCGGCTCCGGCAGATCGTTGCCGGAAACCAGCGCGCCGAACGGAATGACCACGTGATAAACGCCTTCAGCATCCGGTACGCTTTTTTCCCAGTAGCCGACTCCGTCCAACTCCAGCATGGCCATCCCGTCCCGCGTCACATTGACGAAGGGCGGACAGGCCAGCGGCGTTTCCGCCGCGACCTGAATTTCCAGCGATCCCGGCCCGGTGCGAACGAAGCGGCCCCGGAAACGCGGCGTGGAATTGTCGACCGCGCCGACAGCGGGCCGCAGCCGGGGTTCGACCGTCATCCCGTTGACCGACAGCGCCTCCAGCGTGACGGCGAAACCGGCGTTGTCCGCCGCGCCCTCCTTGATGACCACCGCGACGCCCAGGATCGGCGCGCCGCCGGATTCGGAGGGCAGAGCCGGCGGCTCGGCGAAATCGAAGCGTTTCCCCTCGAAGCTTCCCGCCGGACGGACCGGAACCGCCCCCGGCAGTTCATCGACCTTCCGGCCCAGGGTTACCGGAAACACCTCCGCGACGACCTCCGAGGGATCGTCGACGCCGATGGTGACCGATTCCAGCAGCCCCCCGCCCTCCGGCGCGACCGCCAGAAACGGCAGCATCAGCACCGTCCGCCCGGCGGCCGCCGGACGGACCGATGGCGGCAGAAACAGCCTGACGCTCACCGC
>JAVBSD010000443.1:0-8064 GCA_031547325.1 Victivallaceae bacterium
CCGGTGACCCCGGTACGTCTATGCTGGGATTGATTGGCGGCTGGGGCCGGGGCCGGCCCGGGTGCGTGCGCCCTTTTGTGGTACGCGTTGCGCCCTTAAAAGTGCGCCATCGCCGTCCGGGCGGCTCCGCCCTCGCTCCCGCTCGGGCGTCCTTGGAGTTTCGCCCGCTGAGGCGGGCGACCAGCCTCCGCGGCTGGACCGCGCCAGGTTGTCCAACCTGGACCCTGGCCTTGCTGCGCGGCGGCCGACTATTTTTTTATTTTTTTTGGGGAGGGAGGCGCAGACACCGAGCCGCGTTCCACCAGAAACGGCTCCAAAAAAATCCGCCGCACATCCCTCTCCCCCTCAATCAACTCCAACAACCGCAACACCGACCGCTCGCCGATCTCGGAACGCTGCTGGGCAATGGTCGTCAAATCAAACTCCGGCAACCCCGTAAACCACATGCCGTCAAACCCGATCACCGAAAAATCCTCCGGCACCCTGCGCCCCGACGCGATCAGCCGCCGCTTCAAGTCGATGCCCTGATGATCGCTGTAACACGCCGCCGCCGTCACCCCCGGATGCCCGTCCAGCAAAGCCATCGCATCCGCGGCATCCGAGAATACGTGATAAACCATCCCCGCCGCCTCGGCTTCCTCGCAGTACCCCTCGAAACGCGGCCGCATCCAGTCGCAAACCATGATTTCCCGATGCCCGTACCGCGCCAGACACGCCACCGCCAGCCGCCCCCCCAGCCGGTCGTCGTCCACCACGTAATTGTATTCCGCCGGAGCATGCTCGGAACAGAAGACGAAAGGCTTGCCCATCTCGGCAAGACGCCGGACATGCGGCGCCACCAGCCTGGGATGCACCGTGAACAACAACCCGTCGACGTTCTTCTCCAGCAATAACTGCAGCTGGCGGGCGAACTCCCCCTCGGCGTCGTCCGCATGCACCCAGCCGGTCAGAATGCCGTAGCCGTTTTCGGCCGCCGTATAGCCGGCGCGCTCGAACAACTCGTTGCTGAAACTCTGAGTGACCCCCCCGAGCACATAACCGATCAGCCGGCTGCGCCGCGACTGAAGACCCCGCCCGAAATTGTTCGGCACATAATTGCGCCGCCGCGCCAGCTCAAGCACCCGAAGCCGGGTCGGCTCCGAAATCAACGGCGAATGCCGCAAAGCCATGCTCACCGTCGCCGTCGACAGCTTCAGCTCCCCGGCCAGTTGTTTGATGGTAATCACAGGCGCTCCATACACTTTAAACGTTTTATAAAATAACGCCCGGCTGCCCGCTTGTCAAGCGGTAACGCTCGGGACTGGTTCCGTAACGGCGGCGGAACACCCGGCAGAAATACGACGGATCGGCGAAACCGCAGCGCCCGGCAATCTCCTTGACCGCCAGCTGCTCGGTCTGCAGCAGGCGCAGCGCGTAAGTCAGCCGCAGGTCGTTGATGAATTCACCCGGCGTCATCTGCTGCGCCCGGGTGAAGACGCGCGTGAAATGGCTTCGGCTGTAACCGCAGTGCCGGGCCAGCTCGCCGATGTCGATCGGCCGCGCCAGATGCTCGATCGAATAATCGTAGACCCGGCGCAGCAGCCGCCCGGCCGGCGACAGCCGCCCCGGCCCCGCCTCCAGGTCTTCGAGCAGCGCCAACGGAAATTCGTAGGCCAGGCGGCTCGACTGGTATTTGTCGGTGAGCATGCCGTGTTCGCAGCGGTTGTGAATCTCCTCGGCCAGGCGCAGGCTGCGGGCGGTCGGCGGCAATTTCAGGACCTCGCCATGGCGTTCACGCACCTCCCGGGCCAGCCGCGAAGCCTCGCGGCCGAAAAATGTCACATAGAGGATTTCCCACGTCTCCGAATCCTCCGGCAGGTAATAGGCATGGTCGCCCGGCACCTGGACGAAAAGCGCATATCCCCGGGTCAGCGAATGAACCCGCCCCCCGGCGCGCAGCGCGCCCCGCCCGGAAACCGTGTACTGCCAGATCTGCATTTCACGGCCGCCGCGCCGGGTTCCGTCCCAGTAATAGTCGTGCGAAACCACCGTCCCGCGACCGCAGTTGATCAGCATCGCATGCAGCGGCACGGTGTGCTCCGGAAAAAATATGTTGTAATTCATGATTCCGCTAATATAGCACACAAGTACCATCGAAAGCAAATTTCTCCCATTGCCAAACCCCATAAATGCGATTAAATTATGACATAACCCCCAATAACGGAGAATCACCATGAGCGACACCGCCGGACACGAAGCACATATGAAGCGCGCCCAGAACCAGGGCATCAGGAGCCGGGTCGACCGGCCGCTGAAGGTGGTTTTCCTGGGCGCCGGCAGCGCATTTTTCGGCGCCCTGTTCCCGGACATCATCAACATTCCGGGCGCCGATTCCGGGGTGATGGCCCTGGTCGACATCGACAAAACCCGCCTGGAACTGGCCAGGAAGCTCGGCAAAAAGATCATCGAGCTTTCGGGCAAAAAAGGCTGGAAGGTCGTCGCCGAAACCGACCGCGCCAAAGTCCTCGAAGGCGCCGACTACGTGGTCAACTGCATCGAAGTCTCCGGCACCTCCTGCGTCGAATACGACAACGACATCCCCCTCTCCTACGGCGTCGACCAGTGCATCGGCGACACCGTCGGCGCGGGCGGGCTGTTCAAGGCGCTGCGCACGGTTCCGGTTTTCCTGCAGGTGCTGAAGGACGTCGAAAAGTACTGTCCCGACGCGCCGATCCTCAACTACACCAACCCGATGAGCGTCATGTGCCTGGCGGCCGCCCGGGTCAGCAAGGCCAAGGTCATCGGCCTGTGCCACAGCGTCCAGGGCACTTCCCACCAACTGGCGACCTACGCCGGCATTCCCTACGAGGAGCTGGACTGGCAGTGCGCCGGCATCAACCACCTGGCCTGGTTCACCAAGCTCGAACACCGCGGCGAAAGCCTCTACCCGGCGCTGCTGAAACGCCTCAAGGACGGCGTCGAAGTCAACGACAGAAAGGTCTACGAGCACGACCCGGTGCGCTTCGAAATGATGAAGCACTTCGGCTACTTCATCACCGAATCCAGCGGCCACCTCTCGGAATATCTGCCCTACTTCCGCAAGCGGCCCGAACTGATCAAAAAATACTGCCGGGGGGGCTATCTCGGTGAAAGCCGTTTCTACGCCTCGAACTGGCCGCAGTGGCGCGTCGACAACGACAACAACCGCAAGGCGCTGCTGTCCGGCGAAAAGCCGATCGAAGTCGCCCGGAGCTGGGAATACGCCAGCTTCATCATCGAAGCGTGCGAAACCAACCAGGCCTTCCGCATCCACGGCACCGTGCTGAACCGCGGCTTCATCACCAACCTGCCGCAGAACAACGTGGTCGAAGTCGCCTGCATGGTCGACCGCAACGGCATCACGCCGACCTACCACGGCAGCCTGCCGCCGGAGTGCGCGGCGGTATGCGCCGGCAACCTCGGCTTCATCGACCTGGCCGCCGACGCCTGCATCCATAAGTCCAAGGAAATGGCCGCCAAGGCGCTGATGCTCGACCCCCTGACCGCGGCGGTATGCAGCCTCGACGAAATCCGCGCCATGACCCGCAAACTCTTCCAGGCCGAAAAGGAGTTCCTCCCCGGCTATAAATGATTTCTCCATAACTTTGCGCCCGGCCTTGGTGCCGGGCGTTTTTTTTGGTTGAAAAAACACAGGGGATATGGTACTGTATAGGAATGCTGAAACTTCTCAACGAAATCCGGGTGCTGATGACCCGGCGCGACAAGATCAAAATGCTCTGCATCCTCGGGCTGATGGTCGTCGGCGCCGGGCTGGAAATCCTCGGCATCACCATCCTGATGCCGGTGGTCGCGGTGCTCGCCAATCCGGAGCTGCTGGAGCAGAACCGTTATCTCAAAATCATCCGCGATTTCGTCGCGCCGGCGGCCCCCTCCCATTTCATGCTGGTCATGTGCGTCTGCGTCATGTGTTTCTACATCGGCAAAAATCTCTTCCTGCTGGCGATGACCTACTGGCAGTCGAAATTCATCTACGACCGCGGGATGGAGTGGGGCAAGCGGCTCTTCGACAACTATCTGCGGGTCGACTATCAATTCCACCTCAAACACAACACCGCCGAACTGCTCAACAATTTGAACCAGCTCTACACCGTCGTCAACGGCGTGCTGCTGTCGGCGATGATGCTGCTGACCGAGGCGGTGGTGGTCGCCGCCATCCTGGCGCTGCTGATGATCTTCGCCCCGGTCACCACGCTGGTCGCGGCGGCGGTCTCGGCCGGCCTGGCGGCGCTGCTCTACCGCCCGCTGCGGCACTACAGTTACCGGCTCGGGCGGCGGTGGCAGGAGAGCACCCGGGCGATCAATCAATGCTCCATGCAGGCCTTCGGCGGCATCAAGGAGGTCAAGATCCGCAACCGCGAGGATTATTTCAGCCGGGAACACGCGAAAGCCCAGTACGAACGGAACCACTCCGAGATGCTGCTCTACTTCTCCGGGCAGTTCCCGCGGCTGGCGATGGAGGCGATGGTGGTGACGCTGGCGATGGCGGTGCTGATCGTCTTCGTCGCCGCCGGAATGGCCACCGGCACCATCGTGCTGACGGCGGCGCTGCTGGCGATGGCGATGTACCGCCTCCTGCCGTCGGTTTCGCGGATGTACTACAACCTGGTGCGGATGCGCCAGTCGCTGTGTTCCTTCGACACCGTTTACCACGACCTGACCGGGCTGCCGGTCGAGGACAAACACGCCACCGGGGAAGCGATCGAATTCAAGGATACGCTGCGGGTGGAACAAGTGACCTTCAGCTATGATTCCGGCGTGTATCCGGTGCTGAAGGATTTTTCAGCGGCAATCCCCTGCCGGGCCAGCGTCGCCTTCGTCGGGCCCACCGGCTGCGGCAAGACCACGCTGGCCGACGTCATCCTCGGATTGCTGACGCCGCAGCAGGGCCGGGTCGCCGTCGACGGGCGGCCGATCCGCGAAAACCTCGCCTCGTGGCAGCGCAAGATCGGTTATGTGCCGCAGTTCATCTACCTGCTCGACGACACCATCGCCGCCAACATCGCCTTCGGCGTCGCCCCGGAGGAGGTCGACCACGAACGCATCGCCGAATGCCTGGCCATGGTGCGGCTGGACGAATTCATCCGCACCCTGCCCGGCGGCACGGCGACGGTGATCGGCGAAGGCGGCGCCCGCCTCTCCGGCGGCCAGCGCCAGCGCATCGGCATCGCCCGGGCGCTCTACCACCGTCCGGAGCTGCTGATGCTCGACGAGGCGACCAGCGCCCTCGACACCGACACCGAAAAGGCGGTGATCGACGCCTTGAACACCCTGCAGGGGACCTTGACCATCATCATGATCGCCCACCGCCTCAGCACCATCGAACAATGCGACCGGGTCATCCGCCTGGGCTGAAGCAGATGTCGTAACAGATGTCGCCGCCGGTGAATTCGTAGACGCCGGGCGCGATTTTCCGGGTGGCGCCGGTGGCTGAAACCACTTCGGCGTCGATGCGGATGACGGCGCGGGCGGGACCGGGGCCGACGCCGGCGATCGCCAGGCGGATTTCGCCGCCGGCGGCGAAGGCCCGGGCATGGACGTCGCCCTCCCGGACTTCCAGCTCGAAAGGCGGCGCCGGTTCGATCGAGAGGATGAAGGGCTCGAGCGCCTTGATCGTCCGCCCCAGCTCCAGCACCCGCGCCCAATGTTCGTCGAACGCCACCCCGCCGGTTCCGATGTCCATGTAGGAGTAAAAGATGAATCCTTTGGCGCCGAAGATGGCCTCCAGCAGCGTCATCGCGATCATTTCGTCGGCGGTCGGCACCCGGTCGGCGGCGCGGCCGTAGCTCTGATAACCGAAGATCTGCGGCACCGTCCACATCGAGAGACTGCCGCCGTTGAAGCTCATCCGGTCGCGGCCGTCGCGCATGAAGCGGACGATGGAGGCCATGCTGTCGGCGCGGCCGTCCCGGATCGGATAGGGGTCGAGGCCGAGGATGTCGTAGCCGGTCCGGGTCGGCGCGATGATCTCGGTTTCCATGAACACCGCCCAGGTCGGGTGCGCCGGATCGAGCCGGTTGATCAACCGCCGCCGGGCGGTCAGCAGATCGCGGTGGCGCACCGACATTTCGTCGCAGATGTACCAGGCCAGCAGCGCCGGATGATCGCGGAAGGCTTCGACCATCAGTTGCGCCACCGCGTCGCCGTCGGCGACGCCGCGCCACGGCAGGTAGGGCGCCGACACCACCCCGGCCGGATAGAGGTCTTTCAGCGAAAAGATCACCTTGAATCCGGCCTGGTGCCACCAGTCCAGCACGGCGCGGATGTCGTCGATCGCCGCGGTGTCCAGGTCGCCGCCGCCGTCCGGGCGCATCCGGACGCTGGCGTAGGGCATGATGGCGTTGAAGGGCGTGTCCCGCAGCCGCTCGAGCTCCCCCCGCATGGGGTAGTTGAGGTAAAAGCCGAGCGGCATGAACGGTTCGCCGTCGACCAGGGTCCGGCCGTACCGATCGACGGTCACGCCGCCGGCCGGGGGCGGACACACCCTGAGCGGCGCTTCGGCCTCAGCCAGGCGCACCCGGTTGGCCCGGTCGAACAGGGTCAGCCGCAGCCTCCGGTCGCCGACCGCCAGCTCCGGGAATTTCAGCCGGATCCGTTCATCGTCGACCGTGGCCGGGCTTTCGGCGAGCAGGCGGCCGCCGTCGTACACCTCCGCCGCGACCGCCAGTTCCGCCGGAACCCGGCGCGGATAGACGAATTCTCCGGCGATCGAGGCGGCCAGTTCGATCCGGCCGTCGCCGGCGTAGACGCTCTCCCCGATCGGCCACAGCTGCGCCACCTGCCAGGCGGGGGCGGCGGGAAGCACGCTCAGGTCGTCGAAGACCACCCGCCCGGTCTGGTTCTTCGCCATATAGACGCCGACGATCCAGCGGTAACGGGCGGCGTCGGGGCCGCTGTTGAAGCGGATTTCCAGCGGATTCCAGTCGGCGTGGGCGCGGGTGCCGACGTAGAAGCCATGGTGGTATTTGCCGTCGGAGCGGTCGTAGGCTTCGACGTAGATGCTGACGTCGACGCCGGGGTCGGCGATGGCAGCGGCGCCGCTCAGAACGTAGCCGGTCTCCGGTTCGACGCCGGTCAGTTCCCGGGTCAGGACCTGGTAGTCGCCGGGATCGGCGCGAAGATATTCCACCGCGCCGCCGCCGTTGCGGCCGTCGGCGGTCCAGCGGTACCCCGGCGCCACCGTCCACCCGTCGAGGCCGGCGTCGAAACCGCCGTTGCTTACCAGGTCGGCCGGTTCCGGAGGCGGCGCAACCGCCGGATAATCGCGCCATTCCGCCGCGCCGCAGGAAAGCGCCCACACCGCCGCCAGGCCCAACCAATGTTTCCCGTTCATGTGCCGCCCTCAATACCAGGTCAGGACGCGGTTGTTCTGGCGCGGCCACCAATGGTCGGCGGTGTTGAATTCCGCCGGCGACAGCTTGTCGACATGTCCGTCCATAAACAGGACGTTGGCGCGGTTGTTATGGCGGCCGTTCATGGCGTAATAGCTCCAGTCGTAGGTCTGATGGGGATAATAGGAGTTGTTGGCGAGGTAGGCGCCGGAGAGATTCCAGCTGCCGGCGGCGACGCCGGGAAGCAGGGCGGCTTCGGCGATGCCCTGCACGCTGTCGGCGATATAGATGATCCGGGAGGCCGAATTGAAGCCTTCGATCGCCGTCGACCGCTTCGGCGTGGCGGCGCCGTGGGTCGGCGACGCGCCGAAGGTCATGTAGTTGAGGCCGTAGGACATGTCCTTGGCGTCGGTCGGGAAGTCGTAGTCGGCGGCGGCGGCGCTGATCGTGAACGCGCGGGCCGCGGCGGGACACTGCAGCGCCCCGGAGGCGTTGACGTAGCCTTGCACGATCAATTGGTGCTGCCACAGGGTGTCGGTATGGAAGTCGGTGTCATACTGGACGCACAGCATGTAGTCGTCGAAGTCGTGGGCGTACATCACGCCGCCCAGCCCGACCTGCTTGAGGTTGCTGACGCACTTGGCCGACTGCGCCGCCGCCCGCGCCTTGGACAGCGCCGGCAGCAGCATCGACGCCA
>JAVBSD010000337.1:0-3122 GCA_031547325.1 Victivallaceae bacterium
AGCAACAATGCGGCAATACGTCCCCAAATCGTCATAACACACCTCCCGGTAAAATATTTACACAACCAGTGCGCACAGGGGAATCGGAGGAACAGCCCGGAATCGCGGCAAAAAAAATGGAGCGAGTGAACGGATTCGAACCGTCGACAATCACGTTGGCAACGTGATGCTCTACCGACTGAGCTACACTCGCATCTCTTCTGCTTATAAAATAATACTTTTCGGAATAATTGCAAATCGGAACCGCGTTTTTTTTGTGAAATATCCATGGCGCCAGCCTTCCCGTTCACATTTGTCATCATCCATCCAAACGCCGGGTCGGCCTGAAAATTGTATTTTCATGCTTGATGGCGGCGCCGCGGAGCGGAGAAAAAAGCACTTTTCCCCCCCTGCGGGAAAAAGCACGAAAAAATCCATCCGCCGCCTTGATAAATAACACAGTCGGGGTATATTAGGTGGTGCGCGACGGTTCCAGGCAGTCGCTCCGGAGCTTTCGGGCAACGGGGAGGAAAGTCCGGACTACATAGAGCAGGGAGTCCTCCGGCAACAGAGGATACCGCGGACGATATGCCGCGGGAAGGCCAGTGCAACAGAGAAAATACCGCCGGAGGCCGCAAGGCCGACGGTAAGGGTGAAAAGGCGGGGTAAGAGCCCACCGGGCGTTTAGCGTAAGCGGCGCCGCACAGGTAAACCCCTCCCGTAGCAAGACCAAATAGGGGACGAGCCGTGGCTCGCGGCGTTTTCAAGTCCCGGGTTCTGGTCGCATAGACAGATGATTGCCGCCGGCCCTCCGGGGCCGGAACAGAATCCGGCTTATCGGGGCTGTCGCGCTTTTTTTTTAAGAAGGGAAAGTACGATGGCAAGATATGCGATTCTGAGTGATATCCATTCGAATCTCGAAGCGTTGAGCGCGGTGCTCGCCGCCTGCCGGGAGTTGGATGTGGACAAGTACCTCTGTCTGGGTGATATCGTCGGCTACGGCGCACAGCCGTCGGAGTGCCTGGAACTGACCCGTTCGCTGGGGCTTCTGGCCATGGTCAAGGGCAACCACGACGAGTACGCCTCGCGCAACGACGACGAGCTGGCCGGCTTCAACCCCCACGCCCGCGAGGCCATCGTCTGGACCCGCAACCGGCTGGGCGAGGACGAACAGGCCTGGCTGCGCGCCGCTCCGATGCGCGCCACCGTCCCCGGCACCGGCATCACGCTGGTCCACGCGACGCTGGATTCGCCGGACAGCTGGGGATATGTCTTCGACGTGCATCACGCGATCGACAATTTTTCCTATCAGTTTACCCAGCTCAGCTTCTGCGGCCATTCCCACGTCCCGGTGGCCTTCGCCAAAAAACCGATCGCCACGATGACCGACAAAACCGTCGACGTCTTCCCCGAATGGTCGCCGAGCTACACCGCGCGCGAAGTCGAATCCGGCTGTTTCCAGGAAGCCGAAATGTTTTCCGTGGAAATCAAGCCCGGCTACAAATACCTCTTCAACATCGGCAGCATCGGCCAGCCGCGCAACCGCGACCCGCGGGCCAGCTTCGCCGTCTACGACGATGCGCTGCGGACGGTGAGCCGCTACTGCGTCCCCTACGACATCGCCGCGGTCCAGCGCAAGATTCTCGCCGCCGGACTGCCCGAACGGCTGGCCAACCGGCTGAGCGCAGGAGTCTGACCCGGCAGGGCCGGCCCGGCGGAACATGGATTCGGCAATGACCAAACCGGCGCGCATTCTGGTGATCAAACCGAGCAGTCTCGGCGATGTCTTTCAGACCTTCCCGGCGGTCGGTCGCATGGCGCGGGCCTGCCCGGAAGCCGAATTCGACTGGCTGATCCACCCCGGAGGCAGCGCCGCGCTGGATTATTCGCCGGTGAAAATCTCCGCCAGGATTCCCTTCCGCCGCCGCGAACTCGGTTCATGGCGGCTGCCGCAGGAAACGGCGGCGCTGATCCGGCTGCTGCGCCGGGAGCGCTACGATCTCGCCATCGATTTTCAGGGGCTGCTGCGCAGCGCATTTTTCGGCTGGACTTCGCGCACCGGCTGTTTCGCCGGCTTCGCCCGGCCGCGGGAGCGTTCGGCGGCGTGTTTTTATTCGCGCCGTTATCCGGTCGATATGGAGCAGCACGCGGTCGACCGGTCGTGGCGTCTCGCCGAAATGGCGTTGGGGCTGACGCCGGAGCCGCTCAAGCTGCCGCCGCTGCCGGTGGCGCCGGAGGCGGCGCAAAAAGCGCGGGAGCTGCTGGCCCGGGCCGGCGCGGCCCCCGGCCGCCGGCTGATCGCCGTGGCCCCCGGAGCGCGCTGGCCGAGCAAACGGTTTCCGGCGGAATTATTCAGCCGCCTCCTGCTGGAGCTGCGCCGCGCCGCGCCGGAGCTGGAATTCGTCCTGCTCGGCACCGCCGCCGAAGCGGAGGCCGCGGCCGCCATCGCCCGGACCGCCGGAGCGCTGAATCTGACGGGACAGACCGATTTGCATTCGCTGATGGAAATTCTGCGTTTATGTGATACATTAATTTGTAACGACTCGGGGCCGATGCATATGGCGTCGGCGCTGGGGGTGCCGGTCGCGGTCTTTTACGGGCCGACCCGGATGGAGCGGACCGGTCCCTGGGGGCCGGGACACCTGACCTTTGCGGCGGAGGAGCTGGAGTGTCTGGGCTGCCTGAAGCGTGAATGCCCGCGTGAAGTTCCGGAGTGCCGCAACATCGATGTCGAAGCCGCCGCGAGGCGGATTGCAAACCAGAGAGGTTGGAGATGAAAAAGACAATCATGGCGCTGGCGGCGATCGTCGCCGGCTGGCTCACCGTCGAAGCCCAAGTGGCGATCGCCCTGGAACTGAACCGCGACACCTATTTGCAGTACGAGCAAATCTACGCCAAAGTCACCATGCGCAACGACTCGGGCCAGCCGCTGGTCTTCGGCGAATCCGAGGGCGTCAAAGGCTTCCTCAATTTCCAGATCACCGACCCCGCCGGCCGCATCCACACCATCACCGACGAGACTGCCAACCTGCTGAAAGGGAAAATTCTGCGCGACGGGCAAACCCAGGAGATCGTCATTCCCATCCAGTCGTTCTTCCGCCTGAGCCAGCTCGGCGATTACCGCATCTACGCCTGGGTCAACC